>JAFWBZ010000223.1 GCA_017537105.1 Clostridia bacterium
AGAAACCGCCCTTTGAAAGCAGCGACGTATGATCGCCCTGTTCGACGATATGCCCGTCCCGCATCACCAGGATCACATCGGCCTCCCGGATCGTGGACAGCCGGTGCGCCACGATGAAGGACGTGCGGCCCCGCATCATCCGGGCGAAGGCGGCCTGGATGCGCAGCTCGGTGCGCGTGTCGATGGAGGAGGTCGCCTCGTCCAGGATCAGCATCGGCGGCAGGCACAACATCACCCGGGTGATGCACAGCAGCTGCTTCTGCCCCTGGGAGAGCATGCCGCCGTCCTCGCCGATGACAGTGTCGTAGCCCTCCGGCAGCCGCCGGATGAACGAGTGGGCATGGACGGCCTTCGCCGCCTCGACGATCTCCTCCTCCGTGGCCTCCGGGCGGCCCATGGCGATGTTCTCGCGGATCGTGCCTGGCTTCAGCCAGGTGTCCTGGAGCACCATGCCGTAGGCGCCGCGCAGGCTGTGGCGGCGGAGATTGCGAATGTCGATGCCGTCCACCGCGATGCTCCCCCGGTCGGGGTCGTAGAAGCGCATCAGCAGATTGATCAGCGTGGTCTTTCCGCAGCCCGTCGGGCCCACGATGGCCACCCGCTGCCCGGGCGCGACGGACAGGTTGAAGCCCTCGATCAGCGGCCGGTCGGGCGCGTAGGAGAAGTCCACGCCGCGCCACTCCACCTGCCCACGCACGGCCTCCAGCGACGCGGCGTCCGGGGCGTCGGGCGTCTGGGCGGGCGCCTCGATCAGCTCGAACAGCCGGGCGGCGCAGGCGATGGCGTTCTGCAGCTCGGTGATCACGCCGGAGATCTCGTTGAAGGGCTTGGTGTACTGGTTCGCGTAGGAGAGAAAGGCCGTCAGCGAGCCCACGGTCATGCCGCCGGAGAGAACCGCCAGCGCCCCGGACAGCGCCACCAGCGCGTACACCACGGCGTTCACGAAGCGCGTGGAGGGATTCGTGATCGAGGAGAAGAAGGTCGCCTTCATGGAGCTCGCGCGCAGCCGCCCGTTGATCTCATCGAACCGCTCTGCGGCGGCAGCCTCCCTCCCGTAGGCCTTCACCACCTTCAGGTTGCCGATCATCTCGTCAATGAAGGCGGTCTGCTCGCCCCGGGTCTCCGACTGGAGGCGGAACATGGCGTAGGTCCGGGTGGCGATGAAGCGCGCCACGAACAGCGACAGCGGCGTGACGCACACCACCACCAGCGCGATGTGCCAGCTGCGGCTGAACATGAAGGCCAACGTGAACAGTATGGTCAGAACGCCGGTGAACAGCTGGGTGAATCCCATCAGCAGGCCGTCCGCGAACTGGTCCGCGTCGGCGATCACGCGGCTGACGATCTCGCCGTGGGGATGGCTGTCGATGTAGGCCAGCGGCAACACCTCGATGTGCCGCAGCGCCTCCTCGCGGATGTCCCGCACCACATCGAAGGTCACGCGGTTGTTCAGCGCGTTCATCACCCACTGACCCAGGGCCGCGATGCCGATGCACAGGGCGATGCGGGACAGGTTCGGCGCAATGATGTCGAAGCGGACCTGTCCCGCCGCCACGATGCCGTCAATGGCGCGGCCCACGAGGATGGGCACGTACAGCGTCAGCAGCACTGTGGCCGCCGCCAGCGCCAGGGAGGCCAGCACCAGCCAGCGATACCGGCCGATGTGGCGAAGCACCTTCCGCAGCGTCGCCGCGGAGCCGTTGTTTCCGGAGGATGCGCGCCTCATGCCGTCTGCGCCTCCTCTCCTCCGTATTGGGAATCGTAGATCTCGCGGTAGACCGGGCAGCGCTCCAGGAGCTCTGCATGGGTGCCCTTCCCCGCCAGCCTGCCGTCCTCCAGCACCAGGATCAGGTCGGCCCGCTGGATGCTGGAGGTGCGCTGGGAGATGATGAACATCGTGGGGCGATAGTCCAGCCCCGCGATGGCCTCCCGCAGCCGCGCGTCCGTCACCAGGTCCAGCGCCGAGGCGCTGTCGTCCAGAATCAGGATCTCCGGCCTGCGCACCAGTGCGCGGGCGATGGCCAGGCGCTGGCGCTGCCCGCCGGACAGGTTGGCGCCGCCCTGCTCGATCCGGCCGTCCAGGCCGCCCTTGCCCGCCACGACCTCCGAGGCCTGGGCAAGGCGGACGGCCTCCTCCAGCGCGGCGTCGTCGGCCTCCGGCCTGCCCCAGCGCAGGTTGTCCCGGATCGTACCCTGGAACAGCACCGAGCGCTGCAGCACGAAGCCCACCCTGCGCCGCAGCTCGGCCTGGGGGTATTCCCGCACGTCAGCGCCGTTCACCCGCACACACCCGGCGGTGGCGTCGTAGAACCGGGGGATCAGCCCGGCGAGGGAGCTCTTGCCGGCGCCCGTGCCGCCGATGATGCCGATGGTCTGCCCGGGCATGGCGACAAAGTCGATGTCCGTCAGGGCATCCCCGCCCGCGCCGGGATAGCGCAGCGACACGTGCTCAAAGGTCACGGCAGGCGCAGCGGCGTCCGCGGCAGGCGCAGCGGCGGCGCGGTCCTCCATGGCGGGCTCCATCGCCAGCACGTCCGCCACCCGCTTCCAGCTGGCCCAGCCCTTGTTGACGGTAATCGTCAGGCTGGCGAACTTGATCAGTTCCACGAGGATCTGGCTCATGTAGTTGTACAGCGCCACCACCTGGCCCCGGGTGAGCAGGCCCGCGTCCACGCGGACGGCGCCCTGGCGCACCAGCGCGATCACGGCCAGGTTGATGATCACATAGGTCAGCGGATTCAGCAGCGCCGAGATGCGGCCCGCCCGCAGCTGCCGCCGGGTCAATTCCCGATTGCGGGCGGTGAACTGCTGAAATTCCGCGTCCTCCCGACGGAAGGCGCGGATGACCCGCGCGCCGGCCAGGTTCTCCCGCGTGGACTCCAGCACCTTCTCCAGTTGCTGCTGCACGCCCCGCATCATGGGGATGTTGACCACCAGGATGGCGTAGGTCACCGCCATCAGCGCGGCGATGACCGCCACGAAGATCAGCGCCACGCGGGCATCAATGGTGAAGGCCATGACCATCGCGCCGAACATCACGAAGGGCGAGCGCAGCATCAGCCGCAGCACCATATTCACGCCGGTCTGGGCCTGGTTGACGTCGCTGGTCATGCGGGTGATCATGGCGCCGGTGCCCAGCCGGTCGATGTCCGAAAAGGAGAGCCCTGTGAGCCGCGCGAACAATGCGCTGCGCACGTCCGCCGCGAAGCCAGTGGCCGCCCGGGCCGCGAAGTACTGCGCCGTGATCGCCGCCGTCAGCCCCAGGAGCCCCAGCAGCACCAGCAGGCCGCTGCCCCGCCAGACGGGACCGGACGCCCCCGCGCCGATGCCCTCGTCGATGATCGAGGCCACCACCAGCGGCACGAGCAGCTCCAGCGTCGCCTCGAACATCTTGAACAGCGGGGCACAGATACACTCCAGCCGGTATCGCTTCAGAAATCTGAGCATGCTCCCACTCCCCTCCAGGCTGCTTCGATAAATCTGTTGTCGCCGACATGGTCACTTCAAGGATCTTGGTTTTTCAGAGTTTTCTGAAGTAATGTCCGCGGTGAAGCTGAGTCTTTCGAGGCTCCCTCCATGCCAATTATAGAACAACACGGCACGGCTTTCA
>JAFWBZ010000224.1 GCA_017537105.1 Clostridia bacterium
CAGGCTCAGCTCGTTGAGGTTTGCGCAGCATTCGGTCCAGATGGCCTCGGGCGCGGTGCCCATGATCACGAGGCGGCCGTCACCGGAGAGACGCCGGACGTTCACGTGCTTGTAGAGCTTAGAGTAGCCCTCGATGTTCTCGCGCAGGTAGCCCAGCAGCACCTCGGGGGTGGTCAGGCCGATGTTGGTCAGTGCGCGCTTTTCCTTCATCGTCGCGCGGACCTCGGTCAGATAGGCCTTCACCTCGTCGCGGGTCACCATCTCGGCCAGACGGTCGCGGACGGTCATGATCACGTTGTTGCGGGTCTCCATGGTCTTTTCACTCCTTTTCGCGGATTCAGGCGCGGCCTGCCGCGCCTCGGGCTCGGTATCCTGGTCTTTCTCCAGGCTGTCCAGCTCGTTCTCCATCGCGTCAATCTCGCCCTCGACCTCGCGGATCGAGTTTTCGAGGGAGACGCGGTCGGCCTCAAGCGCGTCCACGTTCTCCTGGACGGCGGCCTGCTCTTCGGCGTTCGTCACCTCATCGATGGCGCGCTCGATCTCCTTCTCCTTCGCGTCGAGCTCTTCGCCCTTGGCGCGTAGGGCCTCCAGTTCTTTGCGCTTCAGATCGATCTTCTTCCGAAGCATCAAGGCTTTGAGTGCCATTTTTGAATCACTCCTTTTGTTTTTTCTTTCCAGGCCTGGAGCCGACGGCGCTCCAGCTCTTCCCGCTGCGCGGACCGGGCTGATACGTTCGTCTCTTCGTAGGCCGGGAAGGTGCAGACGCTCACCTCGTGCAAATCAACCTCCTTGATCGTCCAGTGCACGGAGCCATCATCGCGGAAGTCGGTTTCCTCGGTGACAATCTCAAAGCCGAACGAGCACTGATCCACATCGCCGCGCCGCACGCGCTCCCAGGTGTTGACGGCGTCCAGATCGTTCGGATTGATCGTGATGTCGCCCCACAGCCCGCGTTCGTCCTCGTGCAGCTCCAGCGTGTGCGCTTTCGTCCGACCCAGCACCAGCCGGGTGTCGTGGTTGGTCAGGGCACGGATGTCCCCGCCTGCCAGGGAATTAGAAAAGGCTCCGGGCGCGACGCTCTCGCTCATGCCGGGGCCAATTTCATAATTGGAATTGAAGACGGAGAAGTAGCCGGAGATGTGCTTCCCGCCGCTCTCGTCCTCCCTCGTCTGGTATTCCGTCATCACGGCCCGGACCACCCGGTCCTCCGCCGTGCGCCTCTCCTGATCAGTCATCGTGATCCCCCTCCTTCCGCACCGGGCAGTCCGCCGCTGACGGCGTCAGCGACCACCAGCCCTTGCAACGTTTGAAAAAGACGTGAGCGCACCACGCGCCCCGCCTCTTGCACCAGATCCGCATCTCGTCCCCGTAGACGGCGTGCGGACAGCTCAGCTTGATCTTCATTCCTGCACCAGCTTCTTCTGCTGTCCCGACATATCCGCCGGGATGTAGTTCTCCAGCACCTTGTACTCCTTCAGCCCCGCCGGCGTCAGGTGCACCCGGTCGCGCCACTCGTCGCCGCAGACATAGCCGCGGTCCGCGCCCGCCAGCAGGATGTCCGAGACGCTCTTGAGGTCGTAGTCCATCAGGCTCCAGGTGTTGAACTGCAGGTACCACTTCGGCGAGAGGATCAGCCCGCGCGTCAGCTCCTGCTGGATGCCGAGGGCGAGCGGCCGGATTTTCGACTGGATGAAGTTGTTCCACTCGTCCCGGTTGAAGGTGCCCACGCCGAGCAGGAAGGCCGGCACGCCGATCACCGCCGCGACGGTCTTCTTGTCCAGCTCCATCGTGTCCTTGATCGCCAGGTCGCTCAGGGACAGCGGCCGTACCTGCTCCACGGAGAAGGCCTCCGCCGGGATCAGCCAGGGCTCGCCGGGCGTGGAGGGCTTGACGTAGCTCTCCAGGAGCTTGCGCCGTCCCTCGGGGCTGGCAAACTCCTCGGTCAGCGCGTCAACCTTCACAATAATGGACGGCTTCCACTCGCTCTTCATGAAGGCGTTCACGGTCTTCTGGCCCTGCCGGAGGTTGTCCGCCACGTCCTTCAGACAGACCTCTACGCCGCGGCCCTGCCAGAGGTAGGTCCGGTCAGGGTTGTACGTGAAGTGCAGCAGCTCCTCCGGGTCGTGCGGCACACCGTCGATGCGCACCGTGTACCGGCGATAGCTGTTGGCCTCCGGCGTGAAGCTCACCCGCTCCGCGCTGATCGGCTCCAAGCTCTCCAGGATGCCGCCGCGCGTGTGCGGCATGACCACCGCGTTGCCGTGCCCGTAGAGCAGCATCGTCATCACGATCGCCGTCATCCACTCCGACCGCGTCAGGTTGTCGCACGGCTCGATGTCGATCTTGCGGCTCAGCTCGTTAATGATCCGCTCATCGCCGTTTTTCGTGTTTTCCATCAGGTAGATGGTCATGCTCCCGATCAGCTCCGCAATGCGCAGGCACGCGGTCTGGATTTCGGGGCAATCGCTCAGGCGCGTATAGCCCGCGCAGCACAGATCGCCGTCGTCCAGCACGAACGCGACCGAGCTCGTCCCGCGCTTGTGCTGCTTTCCACCGGCCAACCTGCGCGCCCAGTCCATGAATGCCATTGGTCTCCTCACCCCTTCTCTCCGAACCACGTCCCGGCCTTGCCGGACCGCTCCAGGTCCTCCAGCATGCGCACCGTCGCGAACACGTCGGCGTCGAAGATGTCGATGCGCCGGTTCTCCTCGAGCTTCTCATACTGGATCATGTCGTCCGTCTTCTCTACCGCGGCCACGTTCTGGACGCAGTACTCATACGCCTCCGACCCAAAATAGTAAAAGGCGCCGTTCAGCGCCTTCTCCTCGATCCGCCGGAAGCCCTCCGACTTTTTGTAGTGGTACTGCGGCTGGTCCACGACTGTGAACCCCGCCGCCTTCATGCCGATGAAGTACTCCCGGCAGAATTTGCGGTCATGCCCGACCTGCCGGATTTTGAAGCCCTGTTTCCGCCGCGCGTCGAACCACTTCACCACGTCCGCGTGGTTGTTCGTCGGCGCGTTGCACAGGTCCAGCCACCCGTCGTCCTTCCATCCGAAAAGAGGGATGTTGTCCTGATCGGCCTTGATCCGCGCCGCCACGACCGGGAACCAGGCATGCGGGAGGCAGATGTCGATCCCCTTGTACGTCCCGTGCAGCACCGCCGCGGTCAGGTCGTGGAGCTTCGAGAGGTCCGCGCCGCCGTACCACTTGACCGGCAGCGTCAGCACGTGCCGGATCTTCTCCTCAAGCGTCCAGTCCGGGTCGATCCCGAGCGCCTCCCCGGCCTTCGCGTTCGACCAGCGGAAGGTCGCGATCTGGAAATAGGCTTTGACCTGCGCCGTGAAGATGTTCAGGCTCTTCGCCAGGAAGTTCTTGCGCTGCTGCGGGTCGTCGTTGGCCTGCTGGGCGTCGTTCATGATGTCCGCCGGCCGGATCGTCACGCCATAGGAGGGGTTCGCCTTCTGGTGCTGGATCGGGTCCAGGATGTCCACGTTCCCCTTCTCGTCCTCGTCCGCGCAGCAGATGAATGCGAAGAGGTTCTCGTTGTCGTACTTCTCCCGCAGCACCCGCCGGCAGTAGGTCAGCCGCTGCGCGCAGAAACTCGTCCCGTCGTCGCCGGCGGTCGTGATCGCGATCACCAGCTTGTTGGTGTAGGCCTTCGTGGCATCCTTCAGGATGTTGTACTGCTTCGGGCTCTTGTAGGCGTGCACCTCGTCGGCGATGACGATGTTGCAGTTGAACGAGTCCTGGCCGTCCGGGTTGGAGGCCAGGGCGTTCAGGGAGACCGAGCCGCCCGCGAGGTCGGCGTGGCTGATGGCGTGCTCCATGTTGTTGTCGTGGATCTCCCAGCCGTCCGCCATCGCGGCCCGCTTGTCCGGGTACTGGACGTGCTCCAGATTGTAGTCCCAGTTCTCGAAGGTCTCCATGGCCTGCTTGAGCGCCGCGCCCACCACGTAGACCACCGAGCCGCTGGCCCGCTGGAGGATGGACAGCGCCCACGCCAGGGCGGAGACCAGGATCGTCTTGCCGTTCTTCCGGGGGATGAAAATAAACGCCTCTTTCACGACGCGCTCGTTCGTCCCCGGATACCAGAAGAGGAGCATCCCGTAGATCACGTACTTCTGCCAGGGCTCCAGCAGGAAGGGCGTATTCCGCAGCGGCGTCGCGTCCAGCTTCTCGCCCTGCCGGTGCCGGAAGCTCGACTCGATGATGCTGATCACGAAGTCCGCGTCCCGGCTCCGCGCCTCGTAGCGCGGGTCGGTCAGCATCCGAAGAAAGCGCGCGCACCCCAGCACCCGATCCTCGCCGGCGATGATGGAGCCGTCCACCACGCCCCGGGCGTAGGAGAGCACCTCCGCCGCGTATTTGCCCTTCAGGGCCGGCACCGGGCCCGCCGTCGCGGCCAGCGCCGCTGTCCGGCGCTCCGCCATGCCGTCATCCTCCTTCTCAGCCCGCCGCGCTCCCCAGCGCCGCGCTCAGCGCCGCGGCGAAGCTGCTTGTCTTCTGGGGCCGCATCGCCGCCTCGTTCATCTTCTTCAGGGCCGCCGGCGTCAGGCCCAGCTCCTTCTCATGGGCGAGCAGCTGCGCGTAGACCTCGTCCCGCGCCGAGAGGAAGGGGTTCTTCGTCGGGTTCGTGGCCCCGGCCTTGTTGGTGTGCATGATCACCGGGTTGCCGCCGCTCTCGGCGTACTGCCGCTCGATCTGCTCCAGCTGCACATACAGCACCGCGAGCCGCGCCACCGTCGGCGCGAACTCCTCTCGCCATGTCCCCACGGCCTTCATCCGTCTCTCAATCTCCCGCCGGTACCCCGCCTCAGTCGTCGGCCTGCTCATCTGGCACACCTCCCGCCATCCGACGGATCAGCGCCTGCTCGCGTTCCGAAAGCGGCCACGTAGTGGCCGCCGCCCGCTCTGCCGCCGCCCGCTCTGCCGCCGCCCGCTCTGCCGCCGCCCGCTCTGACAAGAGAAGGCCGCCGCCGTAGATCGAGGCCCCGGCCTCCTTCTGGGCGTCCATCTCACGGATGAACAGGCACTCGCTC
The DNA here is from genome assembly GCA_017537105.1 of Clostridia bacterium. Classification (GTDB taxonomy): domain Bacteria; phylum Bacillota; class Clostridia; order Christensenellales; family Aristaeellaceae; genus UBA2862. The sequence continues at coordinate 5,042 of JAFWBZ010000224.1, forward strand.
CATGGGATCGTGAGCGCCTGGCCGTATTTGCACAGCCGGTAGTCCTTCCCGCTGATCACGTTGTAGGGGTACACGTACTTCGGCAGGCTCTTGTGCAGCGCCCGCAGGTTTTCCTCGTTCGCGGCCTCCAACTTCTCCCGCAGCTCCGGGATCATCCGCAGCGCGTTCGCCGTCTCCAGGTTCGTGATGAAGCTGGTGCTGACGTCCGCGCCGTTCTCGTAGGTAACCTGCGCCCCGACCAGGATCAGGCAGAGCTTCCCGCGCCGGTCGCCCCGCAGATTCCCCATCGTGGAGAGCGTCGGCGCGAACAGCAGGAAGGGGATCTCCTGCCGGACGTAGAAGTCGATGATCTCCGAGAGGATCGAAAAAGGCGGGTTGTCCACCACCGTGCACCCTGTCGGGTACGTCTCCCGCTGGTAGTTCCCGCCCGGATAGAAGGGCCGCACAAACCGCTGCCGGTTCCGCCCGTATTCCTCCGCCACAAAGTCCGCGACCACGTTGTAGATGTTCTCCGGCGTGTAGCAATCGTCCGTGGTTTTCGGTTCCTTGAACTTGTCCACAAAAGCGTTGTACTCGTCGTTCCCGTCCTCGTGGGCGTCCATGTCCTTCTCGTCTCTGGAGAAGAAATCCGCCTCCACGTACTCCATCGGCTTCAGGTCCTTCGGATCGAAGCCGGACAGCTTCACCACCGCCGGATCGAGGCCGGTCAGCAGGGCGCCCAGCTTCTCCTCGTCGAAGCGGCCCGTGATCTTATTCAGCGCCAGGTTGGCTTGTTTCTCCTTTTCTTCGCTCAGGTGCACCACGAAGCACGGGACCTCTTTCACGCCCAGGTCCCGAAGTACCTGCAGCCTTTGGTGTCCTCCCACCAGCCGTCCTGTGCTCTCGTTCCACACCAGCGGGTCGATCACGCCCAGGTCTTCCATGCTCGCCCGCAGCTTCTCATAGTCCGGGTCCCCTGGCCGCAGCGCCACCCGCGGGTTGTATTCCGCCGGCGCCACGTCCTCCACCCGCATCATGCGCATCTCGTACACGGTACCCCTCCTCCTTTTTTTCGCCCCGGAGAGGGAAGAGAC
>JAFWBZ010000225.1 GCA_017537105.1 Clostridia bacterium
CAGTGGTGACGATGCCCTCGCCGACGCGGGCGATGATGGTCTCCTCGCCGGCGCCGCCCACCAGGCGGGCGATGTTGGCGCGCACAGTCACGCGGGCCTTGGCGCGCAGCTCGATGCCGTCCTTGGCGATGGCGGCGATGACCGGCGTCTCGATGACCTTCGGGTTGACGGACATCTTCACGGCCTCCAGCACGTTGCGGCCCGCCAGGTCGATGGCCTTGGACTGGTCAAAGCCCAGCTCGATCTGGGCCGACTGCGCGGCGATCAGCGCGTCCACCACGCGGTCCACGTTGCCGCCCGCCATGTACAGCGTCTCCAGCTCGTTCATGCTCACGTTGATGCCGGCCTTGCGGGCCTTGATCATCGGCGGCACGATGCGGCGCGGGCTGACGCGGCGGAATTTCATCCCCACCAGGTTGAAGATGTTGATGTGCACGCCGGACATCAGCGCCGAGAACCACAGTCCCAGCGGGAACAGTGAGAACAGCGCGATGACCAGCACGACGATGATGATCGGCAGCACGATGGCTGCGATGCTCGGTCCGTAAACCATGATGATCCCTCCTGATCGCTTAATGATCCTTGATTTCGGCAACCACGATGCGGTTGCCCGCCACCGACAGCACGCGAATCGGCTTCCCCTTGGCGATGAATTCGCCGTCGGAGACCACGTTCAGCTTCACGCCGTCAAACTCGCCGATGCCCGCGGGCCGCAGCGCCGTGTGACAGATGCCCTCCCTGCCAATGAAGTAGTTGAGATCGTTGTTCTCGGCGGCGTCCGGCGCGATGGCCACGTCGTTCAGCGCCAGCTTCGACTTCGCCAGCCGACCCTTGGACGCCGTGATCAGGCAGATCGTCAGCGCCACGCACAGTATCGCCGCCAGAACCACGAACAGCAGCAGTCCCTGCTCCAGCGTCGGCCCGAGCAGCACGAACCCCAGCACCAGCGTCGCGATGCCCAGCGCCCCCGGCAGGCCGAAGCCCGGAATGTACATCTCGAACACCAGCAGGCCGACGCCCAGCAGCAGCAGGATCAGCTCCGGAACGTTTGCCGCCAGCAGGCTCCATAAACCGTTCATGCCGGTACACTCCCTTCCCCGCGGCGGGCAACGCCGCCGCGCAATGATCGTCTCGCGTTTTGTTGCGGGCCGTCCGGCGCCGCGCCGGACCGCCTTTCCGTCCCGGAAGGCCGCCGCCTTCCGAACCGACGTATTCAGTATACCATCTTTCCCCGAAAAAGAAAAGGGTACGCGCCCGAAACATACATTTTCGCCTTCCAAATGTCGCGGCGGACGGCTTTGGCCCGCGCAGCCCACCGACGACAAAGCGCGCCGGAGCGCTTGTGTTTTTCCCGCCGATTTGCTATCATAGAGGCGCGGGCCTTCCCGCTGCCGGCTCCGCTCCCCTTAATGCGCCGCGGCGCCCCCGCAAATCGCCACATCGATGGAGGATGATTATGGAAAACACGGGCGGTCTGACCTTTCAAAATCTGCTTCCCCTGATCCTCGCAATCCTGCTGATCTTCCTGATTCCCATGCTGATGCGCCGCTACGGGCTCACCTGGGAAGACGTCATACGCTTCCTGTTCTCCCGGCCCGGCAAGCGGGACTACGCCGAGGCCGCCCGGAAGGGCACCTCGAAGCGCGAACCCTGGCAGACCAACGGCAGAAGCCAGGATCTCCAGTCCCTCGTCTCCACGCTCCTGATCTTCGTGCGGCGCAACAAGCTGGGGCTCGTGTTCCCCGGCACCGTCGAGCACGGGGGCAGGATAGCGAACCTGGTGGCGCTGCTCGTCACCCGCGACGAGGTGATCGGCCTCAACTGCTTCGGCTTCGGCGGGACGATCTCCGAGCAGGACGGCGCGTGGAACCAGCATATGAACGGCGCGGACCAGAAGATTCCCAGTCCCCTGGAGGGCAACCGGAAGCAGGCGGAGATCGTGCGCGCCGCGATGGACGCCAACGGCATGGCGGAGATTCCGCTGCGCGTGGTCGCCGTCTTCACCGGCCGGACAGTGGAACTCCAGACCGCCCACGAAGAGGAGGTCTTCGATACGAAGGGCCTGCTGAATCACCTGAAGCTCTGCGTCTCCCGTCAGTCCGCGAGGGTGGACCCCGAGTCGGTCTCCCGACAGCTGAACGGCTGCGTGACGCGGCTGAAGAAAAACGCCTGACGCCCTTCTGCGGCTCCGGAACCCCCCTGCCGCGACGGTGTAAAATTGCCGCCAAAAAACAGTGGACAAGCGTTAAGTTTTGTGTTATATTTGTAATGTCCATAAACATTATGAAGGAGGACCCCATTCATGAAAAAGTTGCTCATCATGACCCTGATCGTCGGCCTGCTGGCCATGTCCTGCGCCGCGTTCGCCGCGGACTACACGCTGTCCCTCGGCCACATCCAGTCCGAAGACGACTCCTGGCACAAGGCCGCCCTGGCCTTTGAGGAGTATGTCGAAGAGAAGTCCGAAGGCCGCATCGAAGTGGAAGTGTATCCGAACTCCCAGCTCGGCTCCGAGGTCGACATGCTGACTTCCATCCTGATGCAGTCCGGCTGCGACATCACCTACACCGGCGAGTCCATGCAGACCTATGAGCCCGACCTCGGCATGATCGGCATGCCCTACCTGATCCAGTCCGACGAGCACATGGAAGCCGTGCTGAACGGCGAGCCCGGCAAGAAGTTCGAGGCTCTGATGGAGAACGCCGGCATGAAGGTCATCGGCTACTTCACCCGCGGCCCGCGCTACATCACCTCCAACCGCAAGATCGAGAGCATCGCCGACTGCCAGAACCTGCTGATCCGCACGCCGCAGTCTCCGATGACCGTGGCCGCCTTCGAGGCGCTCGGCGCGAAGCCCACCCCCATGGCGCTGAACGAGGTGTTCACCTCCCTGCAGCAGGGCACCATCGAGGCCCAGGAGAATCCCTACGCCTTCATCAAGAACCAGAGCTTCTACGAGGTGCAGAAGTACCTGATCAAGACCGCGCACCTGCGCGCCTGGGTGTACATCGCCATGGGCAAGGCCCAGTTCGACGCGCTGCCGGAGGACCTGCAGCAGGTCGTGCTGGACGGCGGCAAGTACGCGCAGGATGTCGAGCACGAGCTGTTCCTCCAGAACGAGGTTGAGTTCGAAAACTTCCTCCAGGAGAAGATGGAGTTCATCGAGGTCGACCAGAAGGCGTTCGCCGACGCGATGATCGCGGGCGTCCTGCCCACCCTGACCGACAGCCAGAAGGCGCTCTACGAGGAGATCGCCGCGCTGGCGGAATAAGATCTTCGGTATGGAATACGGAACGGAGCCAGCAGCTATTCGCTGGCTCCGTTCCATAAGAGGTGACGGATATGAAAAAAGGCTTTGACAGGTTTGTCAAAATCTACACGGAGGTGCTGTGCGCCTTCGGCTGCGTGTTCTATCTGGCCTTCTGCGCCTGCGTGCTGATCCAGATCATCAGCCGGAACCTGCTGCCCTCTGCCCCCTCCTGGACGGAAGAGGCCGCCCGCTACACCTTCGTGTACATGGTGGCCTTCGGCTGCGGCGTCGCCGTCCTGAAGGACGAGTTCGTGTTCGTAGAGTTCCTGAAGGACGCGCTGGTGGCCAAGGGGCTGCACAAGGCCAACAAAGTCATTCGCATTCTCGTGACGCTCGCCATGCTGGTGCTGAGCGCGTACCTGCTCTTCTTCTCGGTCCCGCAGCTCGCGTTCATCAAGTTCCGCATGGTCTCCACCGCCATGCAGCTGCCCATGCAGGTCGTCTATTTCTCGCAGATTCTGCTGTTTGGCTTCCTGTGCATCAGCCTGATCATGCGCATCATCCAGATGGTTTCCGACTTCTCGGAGCCCTCTGAGAAAGCATAAGGAGGTCGACGCATTATGGTATCGGCACTGTTTATTTCCTTCCTCGTCTGTCTGGCCGTGGGCGTCCCCGTGGCCTTCAGCCTAGGCATCGCCTCCTGCATCTACTTCCTCGGCAGCGGCATGCCCATCGTCCAGTTCGCCCAGCGCTTCTTCGCGGGCATGGACAGCTTCACCCTGCTCTGCATCCCCGGCTTCACGCTGGCGGGCAACCTGATGAACCAGGGCGGCATCTCCGACAAGCTGCTGGGCTTCGCCGACGCGCTGGTCGGCCATCTGCGCGGCGGCCTCGCCTACGCCAACATCCTGGCCTCCATGGTCTTCGCCGGCATCTCCGGCACGGCTCTGGCGGACACCGTGGCCCTGGGCGGCATCGAGATCCCCATGATGGTCCAGCAGGGCTATGACGTGCCCTTCTCCGTCGCCGTCACCGCGGCCAGCTCCTGCATGGGGCCCATCATCCCGCCCTCCGTTCCCATGATCATCGCCGCCACCATGACCGGCCTGTCCGTCTCCAAGATGTTCATGGCCGGCATCCTCCCCGGCATCCTGATGGGCGGCTCCATGTGCCTGGTCTGCTACCTGGAGGCGAAGAAGAAGAAATATCCCAAGCGGGACAAGATGCTCTCCTTCAAGGAGATCCTGAAGGCGGGCAAGGAGGCCATCTGGGCCATCATCATGACGGCGATCATACTGTTCGGCATCATGGGCGGCGTAATGACCCCCACCGAGGCCTCCATCGTCTGCGTGGCCTACGGCGCCATCGTCAGCTTCTTCATCTACAAGAAGATGAACCTGAAGTCCTTCTACGCCTGCCTGAAGCAGACGCTGTCCAGCGCCGCGGCCATCATGGCGCTGGTGGCCTTCGCCAACGTGTTCGCCTACATCATGACGAAGGAGCGCATCCCCAACATGATCGCGGATGCGATGCTGACCCTCACCACCAACAAGTATCTCATCCTGCTGCTGATCAACCTGTTCCTCATCTTCGTGGGCATGTTCATGGAGACGATCGCGGCGATCCTCATTCTGTTCCCGGTGCTCTTGCAGGTGGCGATGCAGGTCAACGTGGACCCGATCCAGTTCGGCCTGGTGTGCGTGATGAACCTGGTCATCGGACTGACAACGCCTCCGGTGGGCGTGTGCCTGTTCGCGGCCACGGCTATCGGCGGCAACAAGCTCTCGGAGAACGTCAAGGCGCTGGTGCCCTTCATGATCGCCCTGTTCTCCGTGCTGCTCCTCGTGACCTATGTCCCGGCGGTCTCCGTCGGCGTCATGCGCCTCTTCACGGGCGGCTGACGACGGGATAGAACCCCTATACAGCAAAGGCTGCTGCACCTGTGCGTGCGGCAGCCTGTTTTGTCGTATTTCTTCATTCCGCGAGTTGGGGGTTCCGCTCCACGAAGGCCCGGTCCGCCCCGGCGAAGTCAAAGCCGGGCAGCGCCTCCGGCCGGGCCCAGGCGATGGCGTTGCAGTCCACGGGCACCGGCTCGCTTGAGGTGATCCGGCAGCGGTAGAACAGCACCAGCACCTCACGGTCTGGATAGCGGTAGTGCACTGCGTCGAGAATCCGGCCCACGGACACCTCCAGCCGCAGCTCCTCCCGGAGCTCCCGGGCCAACGCCGCCTCAGGAGACTCCCCGGGCTCCAGCTTTCCGCCGGGAAACTCCCACTTCAGTTCGTTGTGGGCCCCGGGCAGCCGCTGGCACAGCATGATTCGCCCGTCCCGCTCCACCACCGCCGCGGATACCACCAGCATGTCAACACCCCTTCACCGCAGTTCATTGACCAGCGTGAACGCCAGGATCAGCCCGCCGCCCAGCAGCTGGAGCCCCGTCACCGGCTCGCCCAGCACGGCCAGCGAGATCACCACCGCCACCAGCGGGTCGATGTAGCTCAAAATCGCGGCCTCCTGCCCCGGCAGCGTGCGCAGCGCCGAGAAGTACAGCACGTAAGCCACCCCGGTGTGCAACACGCCGACGCACAGCAGGCACAGCCAGCCCACGGGCGTCATGGCCGCCAGGCGGATGCCGCCGGTCGCGAGGACGTAGGGCAGCAGCACCGTCGCCGCTGCCGCGAACTGCAGCACCGTGCGGTCGATGCCGGACACCCGTCGGATGCCCTTGTTCATCAGGATCACCGAGGCGTACAGCACCGCCGCCGCCAGCCCGAAGGCCACGCCCTTCAGCGGATCGCTGCCCCCCGCGCCGCCCCGGACGTTGATCACCAGCGCCAGGCCTACGGTGGAACCCACGAAGCACAGCACCTGCCGGCGCGTCATGCGCTCCCGGAACAAAATCGGGCAGGCGACCATCACGATCACCGGCGCGAAGTAGTAGCTCAGCGTCGCCACCGACACCGTGGTGTACTTGTAGGCCTCGAACAGAAAGATCCAGTTGAAGCCCATCGCCGCCCCGGACAGGAACAGCAGCGGCAAATCCCGCCCCATGCCCCGCAGCCGCAGGGGCCTCCCCCGCAGCTGCTGCCAGGCCAGCAGGCACGCCAGCGCGATGCCCGCGCGGAACAACGCCACCTCCGCCGAAGTCAGCGGTATGTTTCGAACGAAGACGCTCAGCGTGCCGTACAGCGCCATCGCGAGCGTAATTTGCAGCTTGTCGTTCATCGGTCTCCCCGGCCGCCCCTTTGCTTGGACGCCCACCGCGCGAAGGTCGGAAGCCGCCGCGCCGCGGGCCATTTCTCCCAGCGATATTGTAGAGCATCGCCCGCGCGATGTCAAGCAAGGGTGCACGCTTCGCGCGCCCGCCCCCGCCTTCGCGCACCCTTTTGTTCACTTTCTCTATTTTATATATAGGATTTATCTATTATTCATCATTCAATAGTCGTATTGGACAATAACCTATCATTTTGATAGAATACTTCCAACGACACAAAATGACGCGCAAAGGAGAGTATGAATATGTCTGACATCCGCAATTCCGCCAACTGGGCCTTTGAAACCAAACAGCTGCACATCGGCCAGGAGGCCGCTGACCCCGCCACCGACGCCCGGGCGGTTCCGATCTACGCCTCCACGTCCTTCGTATTTCACGACAGCCAGCACGCCGCGGACCGCTTCGGACTGCGGGACGCCGGCAACATCTACGGCCGGCTGACCAACCCCACCAACGACGTCTTCGAGCGGCGCGTCGCAGCGCTGGAAAACGGCTCGGCGGCGCTGGCGGTGGCCTCCGGCGCGGCGGCCATCAGCTACGCCTTCCAGGCGCTGGCGCGGGCGGGCGAGCACATCGTGGCCAGCAAGACCATCTACGGCGGCACCTACAACCTGCTGGCCCACACCCTGCCGCTGACCTCCGGCATTGAAACGACCTTCGTCGATCCCGAGGTGGAGGGCGCCTTTGCCGCCGCCATACGGCCCGAGACCAAGGCCATCTTCGTGGAGACGCTGGGCAATCCCAACTCCAACCTGATCGATCTCGAGGCCGTCGCCGCCGTCGCCCACCGGGCGGGCATCCCGCTGGTGGTGGACAACACCTTTGCCACCCCCTATCTGGTCCGGCCCCTGGAGCACGGCGCAGACATCGTGGTCCACTCGGCCACCAAGTTCATCGGCGGTCACGGCACGGCCATCGGCGGCGTGATCGTGGACGGCGGCCGCTTCGACTGGGCGGCCGCGGGCCGGTATCCCTGGATCTCCGAGCCCAACCCCAGCTACCACGGCGTGCGCTTTTCGGAGGCGGCGGGCCCGGCGGCCTTCGTCACCTACATCCGCGCCATCCTGCTGCGCGACACCGGCGCGACGCTCTCCCCCTTCCACGCCTTCCTCTTCCTGCAGGGACTGGAGACGCTGTCGCTGCGGGTGGAGCGGCACGTCGAAAACGCGCTGAAGGTGGTCGATTTCCTCCGGAGCCACCCGCAGGTGGAGGCGGTTCACCACCCGTCCCTTCCCACGGAGCCCAGCCACGCGCTGTATGCGCGGTACTTCCCCCGCGGCGGCGGCAGCATCTTCACCTTTGAGATCAAGGGCGGCGCGGACACGGCGCAGCGCTTCATCGACCACCTGCCGATCTTCTCGCTGCTGGCCAACGTGGCGGACGTGAAGAGCCTGGTGATCCACCCGGCCAGCACCACCCACAGCCAGCTGACGGAGGCGGAGCTGCTGGAGCAGGGCATCCGCCCCAACACCATCCGGCTCTCCATCGGCATCGAGCGGGCGGAGGACCTGATCGCCGCGCTGGCGGCGGCGTTCGAGGCCGTGCAATAGCGAACAAAAGAATGAAAACACCGGGCGGCCCACAGTTTTGCGGGCCGCCCGGCTTTGCACTCCCAAGGCGTTTTTTTACCGCTCCATGGCCTCGCCGAAGGCGGCGAAGGCCTTCACCCGGGCGTTCAAATCGGGCCACTGGGCGCGGCTCTTTTCGGTGAACAGGCCATCCTCCGGGTTGGCGGTGGCGCGCCACTCGTGGGCAATCAGCGCCCAGGTGGCCTCGTACAGGTTGGCGAACTCGGGATCGCGCTGCGCCTCGCACACGAAGGACTGGCGGGGCTGGTTGATGTCCTCGCCGGAGATCTGGAACAGGTTGTGCTTCTCGCACAGCGCGCGCAGCCGCCGCAGCTGCGGCTTCGTGTTGCGGCTGGGCATGTAGGTGATGGCCCTGTAGCCCAGCTCCGCCACGTAGGCCACCAGCTCGTCCAGGAAGTCATCCTCGAACTTCTGGGCGCGCTTGTCGCCGGTGACGCTGTCGCCCACGTCGCCCAGGTAGGCATAGGCGGAGATCGCGCCGATGTCGTCGGCCAGCTTCAGCGCCTCGCGCACGTCGGGGCACTCGTCTGTGGCGTCGATGTAGAAGCGGGCGATCAGCTGGCTCTTGATCCAGCCCAGCAGGTCGTACATCATGTGGGGATTGGCCTCGTCCAGCAGGTAGCCCTCGATCTTCGGGGAAATGGGCAGCTTGAGCTCGTTCTTGATGAAGGTGGTCAGCGCTTCGCCCTTGCCGATCACGTCGATCATCCGGTAGGCCAGCGCGCTGGACAGGTGGCGCTCAGTGACGGAGCCGCCCTTGGCGAAGTTGGACAGCGGCAGCACGTCCCTTTCAAAGTCGATGGCGATGCCGTATTTGCCCATCATGCCGTTGATGGCCTCCACCATCGCGCGGTTGCGCACGTTGCGCTTCTCGCGGTAGGGCGCGAAGCGGGCGTTCAACTCCGCGGCGCGGTCGTGGGGCACGCCGTGCAGGGTCATGTAGACGAGGCCCTTCTGGTCCGGGTTGTTCAGCTTTCTGTCCCCGAAGGGCGTGTCCCGGAAGCTCACGCGGAACTCCATGCCGATGGTCGCCCCCATGTGGGCCGCCTTCGCCGCCGCAAGGAACTCCTCCGCGCCGGCGATGGAATCGTGGTCCATCAGGCCGCAGGTGCACAGCCCCGCCATCCGCGCGAACCACACCGCCGCCGTGGGCGAATAGGGCGAAAAGGAATAGGTGGTGTGGATGTGGTTGTTCACGTCCCGGGCCACCGGGGGCAGCGGTTCGCTCTCCAGCAGCGCCTTCAGATTCTCCAGTCCGTTCTCCGCGTTCAGCAGTTGCAGCAGTTCCTCGCACGTCTTCGCCATGTTTTTGAACACCCTTTCCGTCGGTCTCTTCCTCGCGGGGACCCGGTCCCCGCTTCCTTATAAAGCTATTGTATCACGGCTCCGCCCCGGATTCAAGGCCGGGAAAGAGCCTCGCCCGCAATTTCTCCGCCAGCCGCCGGCCCCACCGGGCGCAGGGCCGCTCCACCAGCCAGGTCAAAAGGGTCGCCAGCGCCAGCGCCGCCAGGAAGCAGGTCAGCGTATAGCGCAGCTGCCAGGGCGACTCCCCGACCCGGTTCGGGTCCGAGGCCGCCAGGTAGGGCGGGATGCGCCACTGCTTCAGCTTCACCGCCAGCCACTGGTGCCAGATGTAGAAGTTGAAGGACACCGCCGACAAAAACCGCGCCGGCGGGTTGGACAGCAGCGCCCGCAGCGGCGCGACGCCCAGGCTGCCCCCCGCCAGGAACGCGCCCCCGCAGAGGGACAGCAGCCAGCGCCAGTTCAGCTGGCCGTGGCGGAGCTCCTCGTAGCCCGACACGTGGGACTGCTCGCGCAAAATCCGGAACACGGCCCAGGCCGCCGCCACACAGGCCAGCGTGCCCAGCGCGGCGATCAGGCCCCGACGCGCCTCCGCCCGCGCCAGCCGCGCGTAGAGGTACGCCGCCAGCATGCCGTTGGCGTACACCACCAGCATGTTCGGCAGCCGGTTGACGTACAGCACCGTGTCCGCCATCGGCGCAGTCCACAGGAACATGAAGCACAGCCCCGCGCCCGTCATCGCCAGATAGACCGGCAGCGGGTGCCTGCGAAACACCGGCGCCAGCGCGGGCAGGATCAGGTAGAACTGCACCTCCACCGCCAGCGTCCACAGCACCACGTTCAGCCGGGTGGAGTTGTACGAAAAGCCAAACAGGTTCTGCACGAAGCCCAGGTGTGCCAGCAGATCCCGGAACAGCCGCGGCCCGTCGGCGTAGTCCGGCTCCGCCACCGCAAAGGCCAGCATCACCGCCAGGCACAGCCAGTAGCTCGGCAGGATGCGCAGCGCGCGCCGCAGGTAGAACGCCCCCGCGGGCCGCTCCCGGCGGTTGGCATAGGGCAGGTAGGTCAGAAAGCCGGAGAGCACCAGCATCAGGTCCACGAACATGTAGCCCGTGCGCACCTGGGGCGTCAGATCCAGCCGGAACCGCCCGACCCGCAGCACCGGGCTCAACCACGACTGCTGCCAGATGTGATACCAGCCCACCATGAACACGCAGAAGACCCGCAGCAGGTCCGCCGCCGCGGCACGCCCGGGGTCCGGCGGGGCGAGCCATCGTCCCAGCCGCTCCCTCATGGCACATCCTCCCGGATGACGCCCGCAAACGCCCCCCGCAGCCCGGGGGCGCAGCCCAGGAACCCGCCGGTCATGTCGAAGTGGAACGGGCGGGAGAAGATGTCCGTCACGACGCCGCCCGCCTCCTCCAGCAGCACGATGCCCGCGGCCACGTCCCAGGGGTGGACGCCCATGTCCCAGTAGGCATCGATCCGCCCGCAGGCCGCCATGGCGATGGCGCTGCACGCCGAGCCCAGCATCCGCAGGTTCGACGCCCGCATGGCCACGCTTCCGGACCACCCGACGTAGCGCCTGCGCATGTCCATGTCCACCACGGGCATGTCGCTGACCACGTAGGCCCGGTGGAGGCTGTCGCAGCCGGAAGCGCGGATCGGCCGTCCGTTCAGAAACGCGCCCGCGCCCCGTGCGGCGTGGAACACCTCTCCGGTCTCCGGCAGGCAGATCGCCCCGGCGACGCTTTGTCCCCGGTGCACCAGCCCGACGGACACCGCGTAGACGCCCAGGTGGTGGATGTAGTTGACCGTACCGTCCAGCGGGTCGCAGATCCAGAAGTAGTCGTCTTCCCCGCCCGCAGCCAGCATCTGCGCGATGGCTGCGTCCGGCACGCCGTCCTCCTCGCCCACGAACCGGTGCCCCGGAAAGGCCTCCCGGAGACTGCGGGCGATCAGCGCCTGGGATTCGCGGTCGGCGTTGGTTACGAAGTCAAAGTCGCTGCCCTTGTTCTCCACCCGCAGCCGGTGGCCGTCGGAAAAGTGCTTCAGAAACTGCCCCGCCTCCCGGACGATGTCCGCCGCGGTGCGCGCGTACTGCGTATACATGTCATTGTTCCTCTCCCGCCGCCTTCGGGCGCCATGAATTCCTGCCTACAATTATAACAGAGCCTCCGCCGCTGTCAAGGCGCGCCGCACTTTGCAGTCCGCCAAAAGTCTGCCGAAAACAGCTATGATTCTGCGCAGATGTATTGACTTTTATTATGATTTCGTTTATTATTACGGATAACGACGCACGGAAAAAACATGCATTTCGCATGAAAACGGATGCGCAACGACAGACCAAGCACCAGAAAATGGAAAATCATGTGAGGAGGAATTCGCTATGGGAACCAGACTGGTAACGCTGTTCACCGGCCAGTGGGCGGACCTGCCCTTTGACGAGCTGTGCGCGCTGGCCAAGAAGATGGGCTATGACGGCCTCGAGGTCGCCTGCTGGGGCAACGGCATCGACATCGACCGCGCCCTGACCGACGACGCCTACGTGGCCTGGATCAAGGAGTGCCTGGAGAAGAACGGCCTGCAGATGAAGGCCATGGGCACCCCCATCATCGGCCAGTGCGTCGGCGACGATCCCGACCCGCGCCTCAATAACTTCGCGCCCGCCGCGCTGGCGGACAAGCCCGAGGAGATCCGTGCCTGGGCCATCGACGCCATGAAGAAGGCGCCCGCCGTGGCCGCCAAGTTCGGCGTGCACGTGATCACCGGCTTCACCGGCTCCCCGATCTGGAAGTACCTGTACTCCTTCCCGCAGACCACCGAGGCGATGGTGGAGGCGGGCTTCGACCGCATCGTCGAGCTGTGGACGCCCATCCTGGACGAGTTCCGGAAGTACGACGTGAAGTTCGCACTGGAGGTACATCCCAGTGAGATCGCCTTCGACTACTATTCCACCAAGAAGCTGCTGGAGAAGTTCGCCGACCGCCCCGAGTTCGGTCTCAACGTCGATCCCAGCCATCTGATCTGGCAGGGCATCAAGCCCCACCTGTTCCTCAGCGACTTCATCGACCGCGTGTACCACGTGCACATGAAGGACGCTGCCGTGACGCTGGACGGCCGCAGCGGCCTGCTGGGCAGCCACATCGACTTCGGCGACCTGCGCCGCGGCTGGAACTTCCGCTCGCTGGGCCACGGCGACGTGAACTTCGAGGAGATCATCCG
>JAFWBZ010000014.1 GCA_017537105.1 Clostridia bacterium
ATCCGGAAAATCCGGTCATTTTGTGCAAAGTGCAGAAAAAAACTGGACAGAACGTGACATTCTGTTCCGGTTTTTGGTCGAGGTGACAGGATTTGAACCTGCGACCTTTTGGTCCCGAAATCCGAACATATGTTTGTTTTTGTCAGCTCCAGACAGGAGAAGGCAGGCTTTTCCCTCGCTTTTTTGTCTCAGATGGACAGGGGGTGACAGAATCGGTTGCAGGATAGTTGCATCCTTTTGGGGAATGATGCCGGACGTTTTTGCAAGAAACTCCTCGGTAAAATGCACTTGGAATAAACGAATTCCACGATGATATTCTCTTCTCGGAGCATGTTCTGACTTCTTCCTTGTTTGTGTAGCAGCTACAATTAGAAGTCTTTCATGCTCCTTTTGTCTATCTCCTTTCTGTCAATCCCACAACTTTCCGTGATGAACCTGTTTTATTGGAAGACTGCCGTCGTACTGACAAAAGCAGGGCAGCACACCGCCGATCCGGCCGGTATGTCACCCTGCTTTGCTGCGGACACGCCACGCCTCAGAGGAGGAACAGCTCCTTCCTGTAGTGCGTCATGCTGTCGGCACCGTCCACGCCGACGCGCACGCTGTCCTCGATGCGGAAGCCGCGCTCGGTCTGGTTGTTGCCCATGAACAGATCGATACAGAACGTCATGTTCTCGCGCAGCTTGTACTGTGCGGTCGTCTCGATCCACGGTGGCTCGCCCTCCATCAGGCCGGTGGCGTGGCAGGGACCGTACAACAGCCACTCGCGGTGGTGGCGTGCCTCCATAAAGTCGAAGTACTTCTGCGCGATCTCCGCGGCATCATTGCCGGCATAGAGCTCGCGACTGATCATGTCGTGCGCCTCGTAGCCGACCTTGACGGCGTCCACCAGGTACTGCTCGGGCTTTCCAAAGAACACCGGGCGGCCGATGGTGGAGGCGTAGCCCTCGTAGCGCGCGCCGATCTGCAAAAACACGAAGTCCTGCTTCTGAATCTCCTTCTGGCGCGCGCGGGAGATGGCCTGGTTGCCGCCCGCTCCGGCCAGGAACCACATGGGATAGGCCTCGTTCTCCGCGCCGGCTTCGTACATCGCCGCGGAGGCCAGGCCGCGCACCTGAAGCTCCGTCATGCCGGGGCGGATGTGCTCGAGCGTGTAATCGAAGGCCCTGGCCGTCAGCATTCCGGCATAGCGCATGCAGGCGATCTCGTTCTCGCTCTTGATCATGCGCAGCTCCATCATCAGCTCATCGCCGCGCACGATCTGTATGTCGCCATACTTCGCAAGCGCTGAGGCCAGCTCCGTATAGGTGACGTGCGGTATCAGATTGTAGCCCGCGATGGCAAAGCGCCGGCAGCCCTTCTCCCCCACCAGCCCGTCCAGCACGTCGGCGACGGTCTCCAGCTTCTCGCCTGGATACTCCGGGTTCGAGGACTCGCGGAAGGCCGCCAGGCGGCGGATATCGTGGATGCGGGAGCGATCGGCGGCGAACGTGTAGCTCTCCGGGCCGATCAGCAGCACCGGATCGCCCTGCTGGGCAATCAGCACGCCGCAGGTTTCAAACGACGGCCAGTAATCGCACAGGTAGCGCGCGAACTGAGGCTCGGCCTCGTTGCCAAAGGCGAGCAGGGCATCGATGTCCTGCTGCTTCATCAGCGCCTGCACATTTCTGGCGCGCTGTACGAATTCAGCGTCCGGGATACGCGGTCTGTTGTTCATGGCGGCCTCCTTACTTCGCGTCGTAGTCCAGCCAGCGGGCCGGATTGTGGATCATGATCTGCTCGATCGCACTCTCCTTGACGCCGATGTAGCGCATGGCGGGCAGGATGTGCTGGATCACGTGGTCGTAGCCCCAGCCGCCGTAGGCATGCAGCAGGCTCTTCAGGCATACATCGCAGGAGAACAGCATCTGCTTTTCATAGCCGCGATCGATCATCTTCTTGATGAGGTCGACGCGCTGCTTGTCCGACACGAACGGGCCGTTTCCGGGGAAGATGTCCCACGGATCGGTGGCCATCTCCTTGCCGAAGTTGTCGAACTCGACGTATACGCCCATGTCCAAAAGCCGGAAGATGTAGTCCTCGCGGTTCTCCACGTCGGAATGGCAGATGACGACCTTGCCGGGATCGATCTTGTACTCATTGACGATCTCCATGGCATTGAGCCCCTGCGTGGACCAGGGGTTGATATGTACAGACAGCGGCGCGCCCGTGCGCTTCTGTGCGCGACATGCCGCGATCAGGGATTTCTTCTCAAAGGGAAACATGATGTGGCTCACGCCGATTTCGCCGATGATGCCCGCACGGATGCCGGTATGGCCGATGCCGACCTCGATGTCCCGGACGATGTCCTCCTCCATCTCCTCGACGGTTAACGCCCGCGAGGCCTCGGTCTGGGCGCCGTCCACATAGAAGCCGGAGCCGGCAATGATGTTCAGGCCCGTGATGTGCGACACCTTGCGCAGCAGTTCGGGATCGCGCCCCAGGCCGTGGTTGGTCGCATCGACGACGGTTTTGCCGCCCGCGTACCGGAAATAATTGATTTCATCGATCTGGACCCGCTCGTCCATCATCTGGACGTTGTCCAGCACGGCGAAGGGATTGCGCTTCAGCACGCCGAGCTTTTCGATGGTCACGGGACCGTGGGCCATGACCTTTGCGCTCATCTCTTCCGGCTCATGGAAAAAGACGCTCATGTCGATGAAGATGTGCTCATGCGGGGTCACGACACCCAGTTCGCCGGCGCTGATTTTCCCCATGACAGTAATAACAGACATGCCAAACACTCCTTTTCGACGGATTCTCGAATGCGGGCATGGATATTCCTACCCATGCCCGCGTCATTATACAGCTGTGATAACCGTTGTGACCGGATTAGTAGTTGAAGTCGGCGACATTGTCGGGGCCGAAAGTCAGGGCCTTGCCAAGCAGCAGCTCCAGACCGCCGTCGTTGCCGACGATCATCTCCTTGTCGCCCAGCCTGGAGGCGAAGGTGCCTTCCTCGGCCTTCAGCTCACCGTTCAGAACCGCCTCGGCGGCCTCGATGGCCAGGTAGCCCAGATCGTTGACATTCCACAGCACGCCGTAGTCCATGGGGTTGTCCTCGTCCAGGATGTAGTCGATCAGCCCCATCGGGGTGCACAGGCCGGTGATGACGACCTCGGGCTTCTCGCCGACGGTGGCGTCCCAAGCAGCCGCCAGGGCGGGGCAGGACATGGAGGAAGTGCCGATGATGGCGTTGATCTGGGAGCCGTCGGTCGCGGAACCGGACAGCGCGATGGACTCGTTCGCGGCATTCTGCGCGGCGGTCTCGTCAGAGCCGGGGGTCCAGATGTCCGGCCCGAGGTAGCCGACTTCGTCGCAGTTGATGGTGATCCAGGGATAATCGGTCTTGCAGTACTCCTCGATGGCGAGGATCCACTCGTTCTGGTTGACGTCCAGGCCGGAGCCGGAGATCAGGGCCAGGCGGGCAGACTGATCGGGGCCGAAGCCTTCCTCGATCAGGCCGTTGGCGATGACGTCCACCATCGCGACCGCGATGTCCATGGCCGTCGCCTGGTTCACGTAGAAGGAGCGCGCGTCGCTCGGCGCGTCGGCGTCAAAGGTCAGCACCGTCACGCCGGCGTCCTGGAACTGCTTCAGGGTCGGTGCGATGCCCTCCGCGTCGCAGGGGGAGACGACGATGGCGTCAAAGTCCTGGGACAGCCAGCCGGTCAGGATCTCGACCTGCTTGGCGTTGGTGGCCTCGGACTGGTTGGGGCCGTCGTAGACCAGTTCGACGCCCAGTTCCTCAGCGGCCTTCTGCGCGCCGACGTAGCAGCCGTCGAAGTAGTTCTCGCCCTTGAACTTGGGCAGCATGCCGATCTTGTGGCCCTCGGCACACGCGCCGACGAGCGCCGCCGCCAGGACGGCAACCAGGATGAGAGACAACAGTTTCTTCATGATTCCTTACCTCCTTTTATTCTGAACACACATCCCTTGACAGGGCTGATGTGCGCTCTTCGGTAAACAGGCGCGTGGTGTGAATCACGACGCGCTCTTTCTGGCCGCGTTCTCCGCCGCGGCCACCTCCATGCGCGCCTTGCCCTTGACCTTCAGGTCGTGCTCGGCGATCAGCTGGAACGAGATGAGGCTGATGAGCAGCACCAGACCCAGCACGATCTTCTGCTGCGTGTCGGGCAGGGCGACGCCGTTCATGCCGCTGATCAGAAGCGTCAGCACCGCCGTGCCCAGCAGTGTGCCGCCGATCGTGCCACGGCCGCCGTTCATGTTGGCGCCGCCCAGCACGCACACGATGATGACGCGCATCTGATAGGCATCCGCCGAATCGTACTGCACGGTGGAAAAGCGCCCCATCAGCACCTGACCGGCCACGGAGAAGATCACGCCCGCCAGTACGTAGGTCAGGAACTTGAGCATCGTCACGTTGATGCCCGCAAAGCGCGTGGCGTTCTCATTGAGCCCTATGGCGTACAGCGTACGGCCATAAACCGTCTTGGACAACACGAAGTTGAGCACGAGCGAGAGCGCGATCAGCAGCCACAGCTGGGTCGGTATCAAAAGCGTCGTGCCGCCCAGGAAGTGCGCCACCGGGGTCTCGGCCACGTTGGTGCCGTAGCCGGAGCCCAGCGTCACGGCCTTGCCGATGCCCTTGTACAGGTACATGGTCGCCAGCGTCGTGATCAGGGGCGGCAGCTTGAGTTTTGAAACCATGAAGCCGTTGAACGCGCCGCACAGCCCGCCGATGGCCAGGCTGATCACAAGGCCCAGGAACGCTGAATGCGTGTAGCTGTAGACGATGCCGCCCACCGCCGCGGACATCGTGGCGATGGCGCACAGCGAGAAGTCGATGCAGCCCATGATAATCAGCATCGTCATGGGCAACGCCATGATCGCGATCTCGACCGTCAGCTTCAGCGAATCGAGGTTCAAAAACTTGTGGTTCGGGATGAAGAACGCGACGAACAGCACAAGGCATATGGCGATCAGCGCGTAGTTATAGGTGAACTTGAATTTCCTCTTCATGCCATGACCCCCCTCATGCCTTTTTGTCGGCGGGCTTTTCGAGGTTCTTCAGGGCGCTGACGATGATGGCCGAAACGATGATCACGCCGGTGAAGAAGTCCGTCCAGTTGGTATCGATGCCCAGCTGGGTCAGCGCCGGGGAGATGATGGCCAGCAGCAGCGCGCCCAGCGCCGTGCCGTACACATTGCCCGAGCCGCCGATGGCGCTCGTGCCGCCAACCACGGTCGCCGCGATGACCTTCATCTCGACGCCCGTGCCCACCGTACAGGTCACGCGCTTGCCGGACGTCGCCAGCAGCGCGGCGCTCCAGGCCAGCAGCGCGCCGCCGATCATGTAGGTGATGATCAGCGTGCGGTTGACGTTGACGCCCGCGTAGATGGCGCCCTGGCGGTTGTTGCCGATGGCGTAGAGCTTTTTGAGAAAT
>JAFWBZ010000226.1 GCA_017537105.1 Clostridia bacterium
CGATCACCTGCATCAACCTGTCCGTCAGCAAGAAACACGTGCACTACTGAGGAGGCGAGCGCGATGAGAAAATACGATGAACGGCGCATCGCCGCCCGCACCCGCACGCTGCGCACGGTCACCTATGTGGGGCTGACCCTGTGGGCGCTGATGGTGCTGTTCCCCTACTACTGGATGGTGCTGACCTCTGTCAAGTCCTTCGGGGCCTATTCCTCCGAGTATGTTCCGAAATTCTTCACGCTGTCCCCGACGCTGCAGAACTACCGCGACGCCTTCTCCATGGTGCCGCTGGCGAAGTATTTTTGGAATTCCATCATCTTCACGGTGGCCACCACGGGCATCATGCTGGTGGTGATCATCCCGGCGGCATTCGCCTTCGCGCGGCTGGAGTTCCGGGGCAAGGGCATCGCCTTCGCGCTGTTTCTGTCGCTGATGATGATTCCCAACGAGCTGGTGATCATCACCAACTATGTGACGATCACCAACTGGGGGCTGCGCAACAGCTTCGCGGGTCTGGTGCTGCCGTCGGTGACGTCGGTGTTTTACATCTACCTGCTGCGGGAGAACTTCGCCCAGATCCCGGACGAGCTGTACAGCGCGGCCAAAGTGGACGGTACCTCCGACTTCAAATATTTGGTCCGGGTGATGATGCCCATCTGCCGGCCGACGATCATCACCATCATCATCCTGAAGGTCATCGAGTGCTGGAACAGCTACGTCTGGCCGCGGCTCGTGACCACGGATCCCAACTACTTCCTGGTGTCCAACGGCATCCAGGAGATTCGCCAGAACGGCTTCGGGCGCGAAAACATCCCCGCCATGATGGCGGCGGTGGTGGTGATCTCCGTGCCGCTGATCGCGCTGTTCCTGGCCTTCCGCAACAAGATCATGTCCGGCGTGTCGAGGGGAGGGATCAAGGGATGAAGCGTGCTGTGCTGCCGCGCGAGGTTTTCGGATTTTGCGCGAACAGAGAGGGAGACGCGGCAACCCGCGCCGAACGAGGCGAATTGTCCTCCATGGGAATTCGATCGCACCGACAGATCCGGCATGCCCGATGGAAGCAGGCGGGGCTGGCGCTGGTTCTCCTGCTCCTGCTTCTGACTCTTGCGGGCTGCCATGGCCGGGAGGAGCGCGCGGGCTTTGAGGTGCCTGCGGAATTCGACACCACCCGGGAGCACACCCTCACCTTCTGGGCCAAGAACGACAGCAATAACACCCAGAAGCAGATTTACCAGAAGGCGATCCGGGACTTCCAGGCGCTGTATCCCAACGTCAAGGTGCAGCTGCAGGCCTACACGGACTACGGCACCATCTACAACGACGTCATCACCAACATCTCCACCGACACCACGCCCAACGTGTGCATCACCTATCCCGACCACATCGCCACCTATCTGACGGGAAACAACGTGGTCGTGCCGCTGGACGACCTGTTCGCCGACGAGCGCTACGGCTTCGGGGGCAGCGAGCTGAAGTTCGAGGGTCCCGCGCAGGACGAGGTGGTGCCGGAGTTCCTGGAGGAATGCGCCTTCGCGGGCCATCACTATGCCATCCCCTACATGCGCTCCACCGAGGCGCTGTATGTGAACAGGACCTACGTGGAGGCGCTGGGCTACGAGCTGCCAGACGTGCTGACCTGGGACTTCGTGTGGGAGGTGGCCGAGGCCGCCACGGCGAAGAACCCGGACGGGACCTATGCCGTCAACGGCCAGGAGACCATGATCCCCTTTATCTACAAGTCCACGGACAACATGATGATCCAGATGCTGCGGCAGCGGGGCGCCGGCTACTCCACCGACGCGGGGGAGATCCTGATCTTCAACGACGATACCCGGGAGATCCTGAAGACCATCGCTGGCCATGCGAAGAAGGGCGGCGCCTTTTCCACCTTCAAGAAGGACGGCTACCCGGCGAACTTCCTCAATGCGGGCCAGTGCATCTTCGCGGTGGACTCCACCGCCGGCGCCACCTGGATGGGCAGCGACGCCCCGCTGGTGGACATCGCCGAGGAGAAGCTGGTGCGGTTTGAGACAGCCGTGCGGCCCGTGCCCCAGTACGACCCGGAGCACCCGCAGATGATCTCCCAGGGTCCCTCCATCTGCGTGTTCAACAAGGCCGATCCCCAGGAGGTGCTGGCGAGCTGGCTGTTCGCGCAGTACATGCTGACCAACGACGTGCAGATCGCGTACTCCGAGACCGAGGGCTACGTGCCCGTGACCGTCAGGGCGCAGCAGGACCCCGACTACCTGGACTATCTGAGCCGGGCGGGGGAGGACAGCGCGGTCCACTACGCCGTCAAGCTGGACGCGGCCCGTCTGCTGATGGAGCACACGGGGGACACCTTCACCACACCGGTATTCAACGGGTCGACCTCCCTGCGCGACGCCGCGGGCCAGCTGATCGAATCGGTGAACACATCGGTGAAGCGCAAGCAGACCGTGGACGACGCCTTCATCGACAAGCTGTTTGCCGACACCACGTCCCTCTATCGCCTGGACCAGATCTCCGGAAATACCGCGGCCAACGGCCCGTCGGACCTGGGCCCGCTGCCCGGGGGTTCGGTGGCGCTGATCGCGGCGCTGGTGGGTGTGTGGCTGCTGCTGGGCATCTACACGCTGCGGGGCTGGCGCAAATCCAAAAAGTCTGTTAAATAACCCGCCCACAAATTGATTTCTCATGGGTTGGTAGTATAATGAAGATGTCCAGAAGGCGGGGAGACTCCGCCACCAACGACAAGGAGGAGAATATCATGAAGAAGCTGTTTGCGATGGTCCTGGTGCTGGCCTTGGCGCTGTGCGCGTTTGCCCTGGCCGAGGAGAAGTCCGAGGGCGTCATGACCTATGCCGATTACATTGCGGCGGACATCGACGACGAGGTCACCATCGAGTGCTACGTGCAGGATCACCAGTCCTGGTGGGACAACAAGATCACCGTGTATGCCGCGGACGCGGATGGCGCTTACTTTCTCTACAACATGGCGTGCTCCGAGGAGGATGCCGCGAAGCTGGAGCCCGGCACGAAGATCAAGGTGACCGGCTACAAGGCGGAGTGGTCCGGCGAGATCGAGATCGCCGAGGGCGCCACCTTTGAGTTCGTGGAGGGCGAGCCCTACATCGCCGAGTCCGTGGACGTGACCGCGCTGCTGGGCACCGACGAGCTGATCGAGAAGCAGAACCAGTTCGTCGCCTTCAAGGGCATGACCGTCGAAGCCAAGAACGACGACGGCGCCGCCTTCCTGTACGGCTGGGACGGCTCCGGCGAAGAGGGCAGCGACCTGTACTTCGACGTTTCCCTGAACGGCGCCAAGTACACCTTCACCGTGGAGTCCTATCTCCGCGGCCCCGGCACCGACGTTTATGAGGCCGTCAAGGCCCTGAACGTGGGCGACGTCATCGACATGGAGGGCTTCCTCTACTGGTATGAGGGCGTCAATCCCCACATCACCGCCGTCAAGGCCGCCGAATAACCCCAACAGACTTGCTGCGCCCGCGCCCTTCGCGCGGGCGCGGTTTTTTGGAAACGCATGCGGATCTTCGCGGGCAGACTCTGCTCAAAATCGTTTCGCAAAGGGCCGGCCGCTGGCGAGCGCGGGGGCGGACGGAACAATTTGATGAAGGTGCAACGGGCATGTAAAATGCAAAAAAAAGAAGGGCCGGGTATTGACTTTTCCCCTGAAAAGTGTATAATATATATCGTTGCCGACGCAATGAGGCTCGGGCCCGGGATGCCGGAAGGCGTCGCCGTCGATCGCAGGATAGGCTGGCGTAGCTCAATTGGCAGAGCAGCTGATTTGTAATCAGCAGGTTGCGGGTTCAAGTCCCATCGCCAGCTCCATTCGCGAACTGGTGTCGGCGACAGGGAATGTGGGTAGGTTCCCGAGTGGCCAAAGGGAGCAGACTGTAAATCTGCCGCGGAACGCTTCGGTGGTTCGAATCCACCCCTGCCCACCATCTTGCGGGAATGGCGGAATTGGCAGACGCGCTAGATTCAGGTTCTAGTGATC
>JAFWBZ010000227.1 GCA_017537105.1 Clostridia bacterium
ACGACGCCCAGGTGGGCCGCGATCATGGCGACGGCGCGCTCAAGCGTTATGCCTGGCGCGCCGTCTGCAGGTTTTTTTGTTTCTGTTCCTTTTCGTCGATGCGGTTCACACGCCGGAAGATCTCAAGCAGCTGTTCCACCGTGCCGGTATCCATGGCGTCGTAGTTCTCCAGCACCAGCGCCTCGTCGTCAAACACCGCGATGAGCCAGTCCATGACGGCCTTGTCGCCGTCGCGGTCGTCGCCGAAAGCGCCCGCCTCCATGGCCAGGATGTCCGCCAGGGGGTAGAGCTCCAGCATCTTGTAAAAGGCCGCGGTGTGGTTGCGCTGGTAGCGCAGCTTGGTGGGCTTGATCTCGACGAGCCTGCCGCCGATCACAATGGTGTTCTCGGGACTGCCGACCTGCGGCAGCTCCTTTTCTGTCTGCTGGACAGGCGGCAGTTCCTTATTCTGCTTCGGCATCGTGGTCCTCCCGGTGATCGTTCATGTCGGTGGTGAGTCCGGTCTCCCAGCTCTTCAACAGGTTCATTTCACGGACGGTGGCCTCAATGGCCGCGGCGTCCACGCTCAGGCCGCGCTTGTCCAGCTCGTCCTTGACGTACTGGTACTTGGTGCTGCCCCTGCCCGCGCCGTAGATCTGTTCGGCGGCGTAGACCAGGATGCGGATGGTGGACAGCAGGTATTCCTGCTGCTGGCGGTTGGTCCTGGCCTTCAGCCAAGGGATGACGCGCAGCGTGATCCAGCTGGCGAGCAGCGCGATCTACGCCTGCAGGACGGGGGTGAGGTCGATGGTATTCATGGGCTCATGCTCCCTTCTTCTTTTCGTATTCCGCTTTCAGGGCGGTGCGGGTCAGCGGTCCGACGATGCCGTCCGCTTCCAGCTGTTGCTCCGTCTGGAACTGAATGACGGCGGCGTGGGTAGCCTTGCCGAAGTCGCCGTCAATGCCGCAGCTGCCGACGCTGTACCCGCAATGGGTCAGCATCCACTGCACCCATTTCACACCCTCGCCGGTGAAGCCTTTCTTCAGATTCCTGTCCGGCCCGGCATAGGGACAGCCTTCCGTGGCAACGGGCGTCGGTTCGGGCTCAGAGATCGGGACGTCCTCATCCACGTAATCCATGATGGACGGAGGCAGCATGCCCCACTTTTCCCAGTTGCGATTCCTGATCCTCGTCTTCACGACGCCATAGTTGAAGCCCCTGGCCTCGATGGCATACTCGCCGTCCAGCGAGATGCCGATGTGCCCGGAGCGCCAGACGACCAGGCCGGGCGTCTTCGGGATCTTCGAGATGGGCCCCGTCTTCTTGCACAGCTTGAACAGGCCGTTGGCCGACTTGTCCGGGCATCCGTGGCCGTACTTGGACGCCATCGTGCCGTTCTCAGACCAGAAAAAGCTCTTGATCTAACCGACACAGTCGGCGACCATGCGCTTTTCCTCGATGTGCTTCCTGTAGGCGCCCATCCTCCCGGCGGTGTAATGGGCGGGATACTGTCTGGCCTTCGAGTTCAGCAGGGACTGAGTGGCTTTATAGCCCACAGTACCGTACCAGTACTTCCAGCCCGCGGCCAGCGCCCGTTTGGCGTAGTCCACCTACTGGAGATTATTGAGT
Source organism: Clostridia bacterium (assembly GCA_017537105.1). GTDB lineage: Bacteria > Bacillota > Clostridia > Christensenellales > Aristaeellaceae > UBA2862. The sequence goes on from JAFWBZ010000227.1 coordinate 1,610, forward strand.
GTAGCCATGACGACTCTCCTTTCGAGCAAGCGAGAGCGCGGTTGCTATGCCGCGCTCTCCATATTCAGAAGCGAATCAGTTCCAGCTCACCGTGCCGGTGGACGTGGTGACGATCTCGCCATTGGCGTCCAGCGGCTCGTAGTACAGGTCGTACATCTTCTCGTCGGCGCGCTTCGGGTCGATGGCGCTGAAGGTCACGGCGTTGGTCGCCGCGCTCTTGTAGCTGTTGTCGAAGCCCGGCAGCGCAGTCACGCGGACGCGGGGGATGAACAGGTGCAGGTAGCCCTTGACCGAGGACTCGGTGCAGTCGGTGCCGCTGGAGTAGACCGGCCAGTGCGCGTACAGCGCGCCCTTGGCGGTGGTGGAGTTGGTCTTCACCGTGGCGACGGAGGCGCCGTTCACGCGGCGGCGGTAGG
>JAFWBZ010000228.1 GCA_017537105.1 Clostridia bacterium
CAGGATCGGGTCCATCTTCACGTACTCGGCGTCGGGGAAGTTCCGCTTGATGCAGTCGTAGATCTCCGCGCCCATCAGCGCGAGGCCGCCCAGGCCGACGCGCCGGATGGCGTGCGGCACGCGTTGGGAGACGACCTCCTTCAGGGGCGCCATGCGGGAGAAGGGATAGTCCTCGTTCTCGGCGGCGAACTCGGTCAGCGCGATGATGTCCTTGAACGCGCTTACCTCGTGGGCGTAGCCCTCGGTCTCGGGGCCGACCAGCAGCGCCGGGTCGCTTCCGGGCGTGAACAGGACCAGCACCGATTCGAACGCCACCGGCAGGTTGCCGTAGTAGCGGGCGTAGGCGGTGCCGTAGGTGTGGCGGTCGTCGGCGTACACCAGCAGCATGTCCAGCTTTTCATCGGCCAGCACCTTCTGGACCCTGTCCCAGCGCTGCTTGTACTCGGCGACGGGGATCCTCGGGAGCGCGCTTGCGTTCAGCATGTTTTGACCTCCTTGTTGTTTGGTCCCTACGGTTTCAGGTTGAACACCGGCCTGCGTCGGCCGACAATTTCCTTGTTGTCGTTGACGATACAGTCGGGATAGGCCGCGCGGATGGCCGCCTGCGTCCCGGGGGCGATGCCCAGCTGGCGAAGGGCCTCGATGGCCTCGTCGGCGAACTCGTCGTGGCTGCCGTCGACGGTCTTGAACACGATGCCCAGCCCGCGCGAGCGCACGCCGATGGCATAGACGCCCATCGCGCCGCTCTTGGCCACCAGGTCCGGATTGGCGGTGATGATGGTGTCCACCGTGTCGTGGCCGGCGATCATGTTCGGATAGGCGTGCAGCCGCGCCATGTTGTCCGCCACGGCCTGGCGGACCTCGCCGTCGCCGATCAGCTCCGGGCAGGACAGCTTCAGATACGCGCGGGCGATCTGGCTGAACGGCACGGCAAACACCGGCACGCCGCAGCCGTCCACGCCCACGCCGATGTCGTCGTAGGGCGTGTCGCTGATGTAGGAGATCATCTCGCGCACCAGATGCTGGGCCTTGCTGTCGCGCTTCCAGTAGTCGCGCACGTCGTCGCCGACCTCGCGCGCCAGAAGCATCAGTCCCAGGTGCTTGCCGGCGCAGTTGTGGTAGATCTTCCTGGGCGGCTGATTGGCGCGCAGCAGCGCCTCCCGGCGCGCGGGGCGGTTGGGATAGGTCGGCAGCATGACCATGTCCTCCTCGCGCAGGCCGGACTTCGCCATGATGGATTCGCACACCCGCGCGTGCTCCTCGTCGCCCCAGTGGGAGCCGGAGAAGATCGCGGCCTCCTCCTCGGTGAGGCCGTACTTCTTATGCAAACCGCGAAGCAGCACCGGCAGCGCCTGGATCGGCTTGGAGGCGCTGCGGTAGTAGCACAGCCAGTCAGTGTCGCCCACGTGGGCGATGACGCCGTCCCTGTCCACTACGCAGGCGGTGCCGAAGTGCAGGCACTCCAGCACGTCCTCGCGGTATTCCTCGAAAAGCAGTCCGACGTTCATCAGATCTTCACCTCGATGGCGAGCTCGCGGTGACCCACGAGGGTGTCGTTGTCGTTGTAGATCTCATAGGGGTGCATGGCTTCCAGACGGGCCTTCGTCTCAGGGCTCAGCGCGCCGAGGGCCTTCAACACCTCCAGCACGATCATCGGCCACAGGTGCTCGGTGCCGTCGGTGAACTTGAAGGCGACGCCGATCTTCTCCTTCTTGAGCGCGAAGCCGTACACGCCGTTCGCGCCGCCCTTGCCCACGATGTTCGGGTCGCGGTTGATCTGGGTGCAGATGAAGCCCGTGCCGCGCATCATGTGGGGGTATTTGTGGATGCGGGGCGTGAAGACCTCCGCGGCGCGTCGGATGTCGTCGTCCGGGATGTTTTCGGTCGCCGTCAGGTTCTTGAACGCGCAGGCGATGCCCCGGATCGGCACGGCGAACACCGGCACGCCGCAGCCATCCACGCCCAGGCGGACGTCCCTGGTCTCGCTCATCATCTCGATCACGCGCTGGACCTCCAGCTGCGCGACCGCGCCCATCTTCCAGTAGTCGCGCGTCTCGCCGCCCAGCTCGCGCTGCAACAGCATCAGCGCGCAGTGCTTACCCGCGCAGTTGTGGTACAGCTTCCTCGGCGCGAGCCCCTCGCGGATGCGCTCCTCGTTCGCCGGACCGTATCCGGGCACGGCAGGCTTCATCACCAGCATGTCCTCGGTGAAGCCCGCCTTTTTGAGGATGCTCTCCAGCGCGGCGACGTGGTATTTTTCGCCCGCGTGGGAGCCCGCGAAGATCACGCTCTCCTCCTCGGTGATGCCGTACTTTTCGTCCAGACCGCGCGCGATGACCGGCAGCGCCTGGAAGGGTTTTGAAGAACTGCGATAGAATACGATGTCGTCCGGGTCGCCCGCGGAGTAGAGCACCTTTGAATGCTCGTCCACGA
>JAFWBZ010000229.1 GCA_017537105.1 Clostridia bacterium
GGCTGCTGCGCGGCCACCTGTCCGCCTTGCGGGGGGAAGGCGATGACACCTCATCAGTCACCCGCCTCGCGGGAGATCGGCGGCTGACAGCTTCTCCTCAAGGAGAAGCCGAAGGCAGCACATCAGTCATGCGGCGGACCGTTACTCGCCGCATGACACCGAAGGAAGAGGCGGGACGTCGAGGGCGCCGTCCCCTACGAAGGAGTGGCACCGCGTAGGGCGGGATGCCCTCATCCCGCCGCCAATCGAGACAGTATCAGCGGAGCGATCTGGGGATCGCTCCCTACGCGAAGCCACGCCCTCCGTCATGGGCGGGACGTCGAGGGCGCCATTCCCTACGAAGGATGTGGACATTGACCTACATTCACTTTTCGTCGGGCGCTTTCCCTTGACTTTGCAGAAGCACGGTGTTATACTCAATTTGTACGAAAACCGAAGAAAACAGTCCTGTATTTTTGGGCCGGATGTATAATTTGCCGGCAATCACAGTCAATACTGGTCGGATGAAGGATTCCGAGAGAGACCGCGGGGACCGCGGCGCCGAAGGGGAACGCAAAAACTCTCAGGCAAAAGGATCGGATCACGACGACACTTCGGAAAGTGCGGGCTTTCCCGCACACCAAAGGGGCAACCGTGCGCCGGATGGCCGCGGGAATCTCTCAGGTGAGGACGGAGGCAGAATGACCGAAGGGGTCCTTCTGTCTCTTTTTGTTTTGCGAAGGGAAAGCCTTCCCCTTCGAGGGGAAGGTGCCCCAGTGCGCACACCTGAGGCGGATGAGGTGGAATATGAATACCACGGCAAATTCCAAGCTGCGTCCTTATGCCCAAAAGCTGCGCCGGGAAATGACAAAGGAAGAACGACACCTCTGGTACGATTTCCTGCGATCCCTGCCGGTGACCTTCCATCGGCAAAAGGTTATCGGAAGCTATATCGTTGATTTTTACTGCGCAGACGCCAAGCTGGTGATCGAACTGGACGGATCCCAGCATTATGAAAGCGCAGGGCTCGAAGAAGACCACCAGCGCGATTGCTATCTTGCAGGCATCGGTCTGCGAGTCCTGCGGTACTCGAACGCGGACGTGAATTTGCGTTTTGAGCAGGTTTGCGAAGATATCCTCAATCATCTGAAGTCGGGGTGTGATTGATGCTTTATCTTTCCTGCGAGGGGGAAGGCGATGACACCTCATCAGTCACCCGCCTTGCGGGAGACGGCGGCTGACAGCTTCTCCTCAAGGAGAAGCCGAAGGCAGCACACCCGGCTGCTGCGCGGCCACCTTTCCCCTACGGAGGGAGGCAGTGACACCTCATCAGTCACCCGCCTTGCGGGAGACGGCGGCTGACAGCTTCTCCTCAAGGAGAAGCCGATTGCACCTCATCAGTCATCCGCCTCGCGGGGGATCGGCGGCTGACAGCTTCTCCTCTAGGAGAAGCCGAAGGCAGCTCATCCGGCCGCTGCGCGGCCACCTTCCCCCTGCGGGAGGAGGCATTTACATAGTCCGAAATACAATAATATAATAGGAGGAATCAGCATGAATTACGGCAGAACCTATAACTTCTCCGCCGGGCCCGCCATGATGCCCGAACCGGTTCTGGAGGAGATCCGGGACGAGATGATGAACTACCGCGGCAGCGGCATGTGCGTCATGGAAATGTCCCACCGCTCCAAGGTCTTCCAGCAGATCGTGGACGAGGCCGAGCAGGATCTGCGGGATCTGATGCACATCCCCGACAATTACAAGGTCCTGTTCCTGCAGGGCGGCGCCACGCTGCAGTTTGCCGCCATCCCCTGGAACCTGATGAAGAACGGCAAGGCCGTGTATATCGAGACCGGCGCATGGTCCAAGAAGGCCATTGCCGAGGCCAAGAAGTACGGCGAGGTCATCGTCGCCGCCAGCTCCAAGGACCGCAACTTCAGCTATATCCCCGACTGCTCCGACCTGGACATCCCCGAGGACGCGGACTACGTCTACATCTGCGAGAACGAGACCATCCACGGCCTGACCTATCAGACCCTCCCCAACACCAAGGGCCACATCCTGGCCTCCGACCAGAGCTCCATGTTCCTGTCCAAGCCCTGCAACGTGGAAGACTACGGCCTCATTTACGCGGGCGTCCAGAAGAACGTTGGCCCCGCCGGCATGAGCGTGGTCATCATCCGGGAAGACCTGATCCGGGAGGATCTGGACGAGAAGATGCCCATCTACATGCGCTACGACATCCAGGCCAAGAACGGCTCCATGTACAACACTCCCAACTGCTGGGCAATCTACTGCTGCGGCAAGGTGTTCAAGTACCTGAAGAGCATCGGCGGTCTGGAGGAAATGGCCCGCCGCAATGAGGACAAGGCCAAGGTGCTCTATGACTTCCTGGATTCCTCCAAGATGTTCCGCGGCACCGTGGACAAGGAGTTCCGGAGCCTCATGAACGTCCCCTTCGTCACCGAGAGCGCCGAGCTGGACGCCGAGGTGGTCAAGGCCACCAAGGCCGCCGGCTACGACAACCTGAAGGGCCACAAGAGCGTGGGCGGCCTGCGGGCCAGCATCTACAACGCCATGCCCAAGGAGGGCGTCGTGGCGCTGGTGGAGTTCCTGAAGAAGTTCGAGGCCGAAAGAGCGTAGCCACTCCATCGCTTTTGCCGCGCGTTTGCCACAGCTTTGCCGCATTTACAATTGCGGCAGGAATGGGGCAAATCTGAGGTGATACAAAAGCAGCGTCTACATTATTATATTATGCCGCGTACTGCGCGGCACGCATACCAAACAGAGAACAGGAGGATGAACCTATGCGTATTCTGGTAACAGACGGTATGGATAAAAAGGCCCTGGCCACCCTGCGGGAGCTGGGCAACGAGGTCGTGGAGCAGTTCTATGAGCCCGAGGAGCTGGGAGCAGCGCTGAAGGATTTTGACGCGGTGGTGGTCCGTTCCAAGACCAAGGTCCGCGCCAA
>JAFWBZ010000015.1 GCA_017537105.1 Clostridia bacterium
CCCGCTGCCAGGCGTCCAGCAGCTTTTCCATGTAGGCCATCGATCCACCCGCGGACTGCGCGCACTCGGCGGCAAACCCGATCAGCTCCTCGGAGTGGTTCTCCCTCCAGGTCCGGTAGCGCTTGATCGCCCCGGGGCTGGGATTGCGGTCGGGATATCCCGCGCGCTTGAACAGTCCCCGCAGCTGCCGGGCATAGCCCGCCATCTGTCGGGTATAGGCCTCGGCCTGCTCCGCGGTCTGGAGCCCCTCCTCGCGCCACAGGCTGAGTCGCCATTCCAGGTTTTCAAACGCATGCTGGTTCTTCTGATGGCACTGCACGGCGGCCAGCTGGATCAGGTCCGGCGAAAAGCCCTCCGCCCGCAGCGCCTGATAGCGCTTTATGTCCTCCGGGGACGGCTGTGCGCTGCTGGGCCGCAGCTCCCGCAGCAGTTCGACGACCGCCCTGCGCACCCCGTCCTCTCCGGAACGCCGGTTTTGCAGGATCCCCTCCAGATACGCAAAGGAGGGATTCCTGGATTTCGTGGTCTCGTCGCAGGCGGCCAGGATCTGCGCCCTGTCGAAGCCCCACTCCTTCACCCAGCGGCGCACGCTGTCCAGCTCCGGCACGGAGGGCTGGCGGGGAATGCCCAGCTTCTTCAGCGCCTCCCGGGCGATGGGCGCAATCTCCTCCTCGTCCGCGATGGCTCGCTCCACATCCTCCAGCGACCGCATTCCCTGCTTGGACAGCCGCTCGGCAAAGTCGTCCATGCGCTTGAACACCGAGGCCGGCCCCGGCGACTTGCTGCGGGAGGTGGCGATGCCATAGGCCACGATCCGCACCACGGCCTCCTGGTCAAAGCCCAGGATGTTCAGCCAATCCCCGGCCTTGCGGTATTCGTGGTCCCCGATCATCTTCTCGCCGAACAGCGTCTGGAGCCGGTTGTGGAAGTCCCGGTAGGCGTACATCCTGCGATCCATCGCGGAAGCCGCCCCGCCGCCCTGGCCGTTCAGCGCGATGAGCTCGTAGGCGGGCGGATTGTCGCTGACGCGGCGCGCCAGCTCGTGGCGCTCCCAGTAGTCAAAGGCCTCCCGCACCGCATCCTCCTCCATGCGCAGCGCCTTGGCCATGTCGGCCAGGCTGCCGCCCAGTTCCGGATACAGCGCCAGCATGCGCGCATACAGGTATACCTTCAGCGCGGGCGCAGGCGCGTCGTACAGGTACTCGATCAAAAACATGTTCTCGATGGGCGTGACACCGAACATCGACGCGCCCTCGGCAAAGGAGCAGAATGGCATGGCATACCTCTCAGATGCGGTCCGATTGTGGCGATAATTCTTTATATTATCATACCATATCCACGCCCAAAATACAATGCGCACCGGAGAATGTTTGCCATCGCGGCACTCTGTGCTATAATGGAAGCGGAAATGTCAAAGGAGGGATCTGCCATGAACACCCTGGAAGCCATCCTGTGTCGGCGCAGCTATCGGGGCGCCTACCTGCCCGACCCCGTGCCCCGGGAACACCTGCAGGCCATCCTGGAGGCCGGCCTGGCCGCGCCCTCCGGCTGCAACAAGCAGACCACCTGTCTGATCGCCGTGGACGATCCCGGGGTTCTCCGGCATCTGCTCGACGCCATCGACCCGCCCGTCGCCGCCACGGCGCCCGCGGCCATCTGCGTGTTGAGCCGCCCCGTCAACGCGTATCGCGACCGCTGCTTCGCCGTGCAGGACTACGCCGCCGCGATCGAAAACATGCTGCTGGCCATCACCGCCCTGGGCTACCACAGCTGCTGGTATGAGGGACACATCACCGACGAGGACCGCATTTGCGACCGCATGGCCCGGATCCTGAACGTGCCGGACGCGCTGAAGCTGGTGTGCCTGCTGCCGGTCGGCCGCGCCGCCGAGACGCCAGTCGCCCCCAAAAAGCAGCCCTTCGAGGCCCGGGCCTGGTACAACCGCTTCCCGGATGCAGGGGACAGTGGTCACATTGTTTATTGACATTCAATATTTTATTATTGATTTATCTCACAACCTGTGCTATAATGGATGCAGCTTCCAAGGAGGATCTGCCCATGCCCTATGCCGTCATCCGCCGCTATACGCTGAGCGCCGCGCTGTTTGCGCTGGCCGTCTCCGGGCTCTGGCTCGTCGCGCGGCTCCTGTTCGTCCGAAGGCGCTGGGAGCGCCGGGACTGGCTGCGACTCGCCGCCGTGGCCTATCTCGCCGCGGTGGTCCAGATCATCGGCCTGCGGCTGGGGCTGAAGCCCATTCGCCTCCTGGGAGGATCGATCCACCTCAGGCCCCTGCAGACCACGATTCGGCAGTGGCGCAAGGGGCGCGGCGCCTTCCTGTACCACACGGCGGGCAACGTCGCCTGGTTTCTCCCGCTGGGCCTTCTGCTGCCGCGACTGTGGCCGCGTTGTCGCTGGTTTCACGCGCTGCTGGCCGGGGCGCTGCTCTCCTTCTGCGTGGAGGCCTGCCAATACCTGCTGGGCACGGGGATGAGCGACGTGGACGACATTCTGTTGAACGCGCTGGGCGCATGGATCGGCTATGGCATGGATCGACGGTTCCGCCATCCGGCGAAATAACGGCGCAGGGCCTGCATCTCGAAAAGAAATGCAGGCCCTGCGTCGTGATAAAGGTGGGAACCGCATCAGGTGCTGTACCGCTTCCACAGGGTGGTGCGGGCATAGCTGCCGCGGGTTACGGAGCGCGAGGCACGGCTGCTGGGCGCTTCATAGCGATAGCAGAAGTCGTAGCCGGCGTCGTAGGCGCCCTGTTCGGTGTTGGACACGGACATCAGCTTGTTGTGCACCGACGGATAGTAGCGCTTCAACTCATATTGCAGGAAATACAGCTGGCCCTTGAGGCTGGTATAGTCGTAGCCGTTGTCCTTGCACCAGTTGATCAGCCGGGTCTTCCGGGTGCCGGTCCACTGGGCGATGCCGTAGCTCGAACCGCTGCTGTTCCTGGAGGTCGCCTTGTAGCCGGACTCATACTTGATGTTTGCCAGGATCCCGCAGGCAGCGGCGGTGTTGTAGCCGGCCACCCGCGTCAAAAACCGGAAGATGACCTCCTCGTTGGAACCGGAGAACAGCGCGCCGTCGTCGGCCTTGACCTCCCCGGTCTTGACCTCAGAAGACGGATTGGACGCCTTCGCGGCATCGACGTCGGTGGTCAGCAGGCTCTTGGCCACATAGCCCACCCTGCCGCCGCGCTCCACCATGGCGCAGTTGCCCTTGGTGGCCAGGAGCACCATCGCGGTGCCCTTTCCGACGGTGACATAGCTGCTCGACGTGGAGGGCTTGGCATAGACCCTGGCCTTGGCGGTCGTGGCCACGGCGACGCGGTTGTACTGCTCCACTTTCGCCTGCGACGCGGACTCCGTTCCGGACTTCGCGGCGTCCGGCTCGGAGAGGTGGCTGGCCATCGTGTAGCCGATCGCGCCGCCCTTGACCACCTTGGCGACGTTCCCATTGACGGCCACAAGACCCACCTCCGTGCCCGCCTTGACGGTCACGTAGCCCGCGGACTTGCTCGCGCGCTGGTAGATGCGGGTGGCGCGGTTCGTCACCATCTTCCGGGCGGAAGCCTGCTCCGCCGCCGTGGCGGTTGCCGCGGGCGCCTCCGCGGGCACCGAGACCGCGCTGGCCGTGGCGGACAGGTCGCTGATGCGAACGAGGCCGGTCCTGCCGTTGTAGCGAATCAGGGCCGCCTGGCCGGAATAGGCCTCCACCGTCACCATGGTCCCCTTGGCCAGCGTGCCCAGAACCTTATACGGGGACTTCTGCTGATAGACCTTCATGATGCTGCTGGTGACCACCGCCGGAAACCCGCCGGAAGCGAGGGCCGCCGGCAGGATCGTCGCCAGGATCAGCGCGACCAGCACCACTGCAATGCTGCGAGCATTTCTCTTTTTCATCGTTTTTCTCCATGATATGACAAAATTCTTGCCTTATGTCATTCTTTTGTAATAATTATATCATGTGAGAAATATTTTGTCAATATCTTTTCTCAATTGTCCGCATCTTCCTGGAAGAATCCAGATTCCTCCCCGAAATCCGCGCGGCCGCGCCCCGCATTGGTTCCGCCGGGAGAGCACGCCCCGGCCCTTTATCCCGCGCGTCGCGCCCCGGGCAGCAGCGTCCGGCATTGTCAAAAAAGCGATGCAGAATTGTCGCCATGAAGCCCTCCTTCCATCCATTGACAAAGCCCGCGGGCCGTGTGTACAATAGATTCACCGACATCAACATCCGGAGGATGACCGATATGAAGCGCCTTGCCTCTCTGCTGCTCGCGCTGGCACTGTGCCTGCTGCCGCTGACGACTGCCCTCGCGGGAGACGACTATGCGGGCCTGGCCGGCGGCGCGGTGCTGCGCCGCGGCAACCGGGGTGAGGCCGTGGAAAAGCTGCAAAAGGCGCTCATTCGACTGGGCTATTTGAGCGGCACGGCGGACGGCGTCTTCGGCGCCGATACCGAGGAGGCGCTGGCGCTGTTTCAGCGAAAAAACGGCTTCGGCGGCCATGCGGGCTATTCCGGCGTGGCCACGCTGTTTACGCAGGCGGTGCTGTTCGGGGACGAGAACCTGCCCGCCGACGCCGAGGGCAGCATCACCAACCTGGCGGACGGCCTCTACGGCCTTCGCGGCCTCGACGTGCGCAGCCAGGGCGGCAAGCTGACCTCCACCTTCAAGTTCACCAACGAGGGCGAAAAGCCCATCGAGGCGGTCTGCGTCATCTACTGGATGGCCGACGCCAACCAGCGCATCGTCAACATCCACGGCGAAAACTACATCTCCAACGTGGTCTACGGGCTGAATCTGCAGCCCAACGCCACCATCAGCATCGCCACGGACATCCCCGCAACGGACAAGGAGCTGCAGCGGGCCAGCAGCCTGCGGTTCATCGTCGCCGAGATCTCCTACGTCAGCGGGGCGGTTTACGTGGACTACGACGCATCGCTGGCCCCCTATGACGGGGACTACTACCTCGCCGCCCAGTGGAACTGACGGAAACACAGGGATTTCATACATCAAAAAGGAGCTGCCGCACGGACAGCTCCTTTTGATGTATCGTCATGTCCCTATTCCCTGAGCTTCTGAAGCCAGGTCGCAAAGCGCGCCTCGGGCTCCGCCTCGAATCGCAGCTCCTCCCCGGTGCGGGGATGGACGAAGCCGATGCTGCAGGCGTGCAGCAGCTGGCCGCCCGCGACGGGCCAGGGGGATCTCTTCGGCCCGTACACCGGGTCGCCCAGCACGGGATGGCCGATGGAGGCCATGTGCACGCGAATCTGATGCGTGCGCCCGGTGGTCAGGCGGCACTCGACGAGGGTCGCGCCCCTGAGCCGCTCCAGCACCCGCCAATGGGTGACGGCGCTCCGGCCGCCGGGCACGATGGCCATCTTCTTTCGGTCCGTGGGATGCCGCCCGATGGGGGCGTCCACGGTGCCTTCGTCCTCCCGGAAGCCCCCGATCACGATGGCGCGGTAGACGCGGTGCACGCTGTGGGCCTTGATCTGCTCCGACAGCGACACGTGGGCCATGTCATTCTTGGCCACCAGCAGCAAGCCGGAGGTATCCTTGTCGATGCGGTGTACGATGCCGGGCCGGATCTCGCCGCCGATGCCGGAGAGGTTGTCCAGGTGCCGCAGCGGCGCGTTCACCAGCGTGCCCGTCTCGTTGCCAGCCGCGGGATGCACCACCATGCCCGAGGGCTTGAACACCACGGCCACGTCCTGGTCCTGGTAGACGATCTCCAGATCGATGTCCTCGGGCTGCGCCTTCGCGGGCACGGCCTCGGGCACCTCCACCGACACACGCATGCCGGGCTTCAGCCGGAAGCCCGCCTTTTCCTGGGGCTCGCCGTTCACGCGCACGCGCCCCTCCCGGATCAGCGCGCCCGCCCGGGACCGCGTGACCTCCGCCAGCGCCGAGGCGAACACGTCCAGCCGCTCGCCGTCGGCCTCGACCACCCGCTCAAACCCTGCCATGGCGCTCTCTCCTCTTTTGCCGTTCCGCAAATATCGTGCCGAGGATGACCAGCGCCGCGCCGACACAGATGCAGACATCCGCGACGTTGAACACCGCAAAGCGCACGAAGGCAAGCTCGATAAAGTCCACGACATAGCCCTGCACGACGCGGTCAAACAGGTTTCCCAGCCCGCCGCCGACGACCAGCCAGAAGCCCGTGCGGATCCACTTCGACTCGCCCGGCCGCGCGATCAGCCAGGCCACCACGCCCGCGATCAGCAGGAAGGTCAGCACCGTCAGGGCGGCTCCCTGCCCGGAGAACAGGGAAAAGGCCATGCCGTGGTTGCCGACCATCCTGAGGTTGACGACGCCGGGGATCAGCGCGTCAAACGTCCGGTCCAGCAGCCTCGGCCTCTGCCATAGCCGCAGCACCGCGACCTTGGTGATCCGGTCCACCGCCGCCGCCAGCAGCGCGATCCACCAGCCCCTACATCCTCGCCTCAATCGCATGTATGACCTCCGCCAAAAATCCGCCGATCAGCGGTATGTTGTCCACCACCAAGGACCGGAGCAGCACCGCCAGCAGCGCGCCGAGCACCGAGAAGCCCAGCGTAAAGCCGAGCCCCCGGAAGACGCCGTACAGCAGGTTGTCCAGCACCAGCCGACGCCGGTTCGAAATGTGCTCCACGTATTCGTCCAGCCGCATGCGCTCCAGCGTGCCCATCAGGCGCTCCATGCGCGCCCAGTCGCGTCCCGTCATCGCTGCATTCCTCCCATTTTCTGGTAGGATTGCCGAATTTGTCGGGCGCTATGCATCGAAAAAAGGGGCTCAGACGAGCCCCTTTTGTGCATCGCAGGATCAGAACAGGTTGGCCTTGTTCTTGAGCAGCGCGGTGTGCTCCTCCAGAATGCGGCCGAAGTCCGCCTTGAAGGAGGCCGCAGAGGCCTTCATCGTCTCAAACTGCTGCTGCAGCGCCGCGACCTTGTCCCTGGCGTCCGCGGTGATCTTCTCCGCGTCGGTCTGGGCCTTGCCCACGGTGGCGTCGGCCTCGGCCTGCGCGTCGGCCTTCATCTGCTCGGCCTGGGCCTTCGCCTCGGCGACGGTCTCGTCCGCAATGCACTGCGCGCCGATCATGGCCTCGCGCATGGACTTCTGCAGATTCTCGAAATAGCCCTTCTCGTTGTATTCGGGCGTCCGGGTCTCCGCCTCGGCGGCAGCCTTCTTCGCGGCTTCCACATCGGCCTCCAGACCGGCAACCTGCTGATTCAGCGCGAGGTTTTCACGCACCAGCGCGGCCAGCTGCTCGGCGATTTCATCGAGAAAATCGTCGACCTCTTCGACATTGTATCCGCCCTTTGCCTGCGTGGCAAACTCCTTCTCCTGAATATCCCTTACGCTGATTGCCATGTGGATTACCCCTTTCATCGCTGATGTAGTGTTCGCCTGTCCAGCCGCCGCGGCCACGACCGCCTCTGCTGCGACATTTGGGAATAGAAATTCGACAGCTGTGTTCAAAAATCCTGCCATGCGCAGGAATAATTGTGATTATTTCCTGAAATCCCGCCGCATTCCGTCACTTTCCGTAGCGGAAGAGCGTCACGATGTGCCGGCCCCGCCGGGATTCTCCCGCGAAGGCCTCCACCTTCAGGCGGCCAATGCCCCGCGCGGAGATCAGGTCCCCCTCGGAAACGCGGGCGTCCGCGCGAAGATTCGGCACATGGTTCAGCTTCACCAGCCCCGCCGCGATCATCCGCTGCGCCTCGGACCGGGACAGCCTGCCGCCCGCGGCCAGCACGGCGTCCAGGCGCTCGTTCTGCACCGTCACCCGCAGGGCCGTGCCCTCCGGCGGCGCGATCTCCGGCGCCTCGTCCGTCACCTGCGCCTTCACAGCGGCCCGTCCGGCGCTCTCCAGGCTGGCGGCAACGTAATCCGCCATCTCCTCGGTGACAAACAGGTACGCGCAGGGATTTCCGCGGTGCGTGCCCATGGCGATGTCGCCGGTGGCATCTCACTCGATCCCCAGGCCCATCACGGCGCCAAGCAGGTCCCGGTGGCCCGGATGGGCGAACTTCGCGTTCCAATCGATGCGGATGACCCGCATCGGAAAGTCCTCCGCCCCGGGCGCTTCATCGGCATAGAAGGCGGCCATGCAGCGCTCCGCATCCGGATAGCCGCCGTGAAGACTGCAGCGCACGCCGCTCTCCCCCGCCGCCCTGCGGACGCCGTCCAGCATGGAGGGCTCCAGAAACCGGGTGTATTGCGCGCGGCCCGTGTGGGCGGCGCGCAGCGCCAGCTCCCGCAGGCGCTTCTCCTCCGGATCCCCGGCCATCGCTCAGCGCACGCTGTACATCAGCAGGATGTACAGCCTCCACCACAGCCGGTCGATGATCTGAAAGGCGATGATGGCAAAGAAGCAGGTCAGGTCCACCGGCGCGTTGAAGTGGCGCATGAGCTTCATCGACAGCTTCTGAAACGGGGAGACGAAGGGCAGGATGAACTGCCGGAGCAGAAAGAACGCCTTGAACCTCGGTCGAAACCAGCTCAGCACGCAGTAGGCGACGATGGCCCACTCGATGATCCTCAGGAATATGCTGACCGCGCGAAAAACGCTGTACAGACCCAGCATAGACGAGCCTCCTTAGCGGAATCCGCGCTCGACATCGTAGGCGTCGTTCACCTCGACGGACATCGGCGCGACGAGATAGGTCCTGTCGGAGGCCTTGCGGATGGAGGCGTGCAGCGCGAATACCGCGCCGGACAGCGTGTCCACCGCGCGCTGCAGCAGCCGCCCGTCCAACTCGTCCATCGTCAGCACGACGGTGTTGTTGGCAATCAGCTGATCGATGACCTCGCAGCAGTCCTCCAGCGAATGCAGGGAGTACATCACGGTGCGGGACCGCTGGCTCACGCGCATCCGGTTCTGGGGCGCGCGCTGGGGCATGTTGGCCGCCGGGCGGCGCTCCCGCTCCGCCGGCTCCGCAAAGCGGCTGGTCCGCTCGGTGCGCGGCGCGTAGTCCTCCTCGTACCGATCCTCGTCGAAGCGGGACGCCGGACGGCGCGCGGAGGACCCGTAGTCGTCGTATCCCGCCCGCCCGTAGCGACGCTCCTGCGCCCGGTCGTCATAGCGGCTGGTCCGCGGCTCCGGCAGGCTACGGCGCGTCTGCTGGCGCGCGCTCGTCCGGGTGTTGGACGTGCGCGACGGACGCGCAGGGGTATAGGCCGCCTGTCGGCCGTAATTGCCGTTCTGATACTCCTCCACGTAGGTATCGCGGTTATCCTCGTCGTCCACAAGGCCGATGAAATTCAGCAGCCGGTTGAGGCCGCCGGATTGCTTTCGCGCCATAGCGTTTCCCTCCCGAAAAGCGGTTTGCCGCCCGGCACATCGCGCCGGAATGCGGCTTCCCATTCCGTAATCGTCAAGTGTTGTACTGCCTCGCGCCGAACAGCGCGCGTCCCAGGCGCACCATCGTGGCGCCCTCCTCGCAGGCGACCAGGCAGTCGTCGGACATGCCCATGGACAGCGTGTTCATCCGCACGTTGGGAAGATCCGCGTCCCGCAGGCGGTCAAACCACGCGCGCATGCGCCGGAAGTACGGCCGCACCGCCTCGGGATCCTCCGCGATGGGCATGATCGCCATCAGCCCTTCGACCCGAAGGCCCTCCATGCCCGACAGCCGCTCGAGGAACGGCAGCAGCTGCTCCTCCGCAATGCCCGCCTTCTGCGGCTCCCGGGCGATGTTGACCTGCACCAGCACCGGCATCGCGCGGCCCGCCGCCTTCGCCCGCCGGTCGATCTCGATCGCCAGCGCGTCCCGGTCGACGGATTGTATCATGTCCACCCTGTCGATGATGGACTTCACCTTGTTGGTCTGAAGCTGCCCGATCAGGTGGATCCGGTACTCCGGATTCAGCGCGTCCAGCTTGCCCAGCAGCTCCTGCACCCGGTTTTCCCCCAGGGTGCGGATGCCGCCCTCCCAGGCCAGGTTGATGGTCTCGGGATCGATGGTCTTGGACACGCCGCAGATCTCTGCGCCGCCCCATTTTGCCGAGGCGTTTCCGATCTTTTCCCGCCATTCGGCGATGTTTTTCAGCAAATCCTCGCGGTTCACAGCGATTCCCTCTTATTTGATCAATACCGTCTGGCCCAGCTCCAGCGCGCCGTCCACCAGCGGCTGGATCATGGAGAGCCGCCCGTTGGTGGACAGCACCTCCACCGGCACGAAGGTGCCGCCGGGCACGTCGTACACCCAGACGCCCATCTGTCCGTTGTCGTTGTACAGCGCGTCGGTGCGCACGGCCAGGCCCTTCAGCGTGATGCTGAACTGGGCGCGCCCGGTCCGCTTGTAGATCAGCGGCCCGATGGGATCGTGGATCTCGAACACCGCCAGCGTCAGCCCGTTTTCCTTCTGGACGCTCTTGACGGCGGCGGTAAAGCTCAAATCGTCCATGCCCTCCAGCATCATATAGTAGTTGTCCTGGCCCACCATGGGCGTCCAGCCGTTGCCCTCGATCAGCACCGCCACGTACCAGTGCTCCTGGTCGACGATGCGATAGATGCCGCTGGACAGGGTGTGCCGGGTGTTGGCCAGCTCGTTCCCGGCCAGCACGGACTTCACCACCGGAATGCTCAGGCTGTTGAGCCCGTCCGGCGTCAGGTCGTTTTCATAGCCGTCCAGATAGAAGGACACCACGCCGTCCCAATCCGCGTTGGAGACCTTGCGCCAGGACTGTATGTTGCTCAGCCGGGTGTTTTCCTCCTCGTACAGCTTGGTCAGCTTGTTGTCGCCGCGCTTGTTCTGGCGGAGGTACTCCTGCCGCTTCACCATGGCGGTCT
This sequence comes from Clostridia bacterium, assembly GCA_017537105.1. Taxonomy (GTDB): domain Bacteria; phylum Bacillota; class Clostridia; order Christensenellales; family Aristaeellaceae; genus UBA2862. The sequence goes on from JAFWBZ010000015.1 coordinate 10,795, forward strand.
CCAGCTGGGCGGTCACGGTCTTCAGGTTGCCCACCGTCTGGTGGGTGATCAGGTTCTTGAACTCCAGCGCCATCATGTCCACCACCTGATCCAGGTGATTCAGCTCGGAGTCCACGATGTTGTTCAAAAGCTGCTTGTGGTAGGCCTGGATGTTGGAGCGCGTGGTCTCCAGGCTGCTCAGCAGGCTCTCGGAGTATCCGGTGGTGTACAGGTTGGCGACCAGGTCGCCCTGGGCCACCAGGGAGTCCTCGGCGGCGATGTATTCCACCCGCGCCGTGGCGTCCGACTCGGCCACCTTCTCGTCCCGTATGATCACGCAGTCGACCATCTGCACCTGGGAGGCGTTCGCCATCATGATGACGGCCTCCCGGGACCCCGAAAACAGGTGGGGCCGGAGAATCAGGAAAGCAATGGCGAGCAAAACCAGTAAAAACAGGTAGAACCTGCCGGTAACTCTCCTCCTGCGCATAGCACACGCTCCGATCGTACAGAATAAACCGGGAAACGGAAAACCCCATTCGGACAAATCACCCATGATATGATCATGGTATTCTATATTATACGCCACATCGCTCCCGGATGCAATGTGCTTGTGTTGACTTTTTCCGTGCAAAATGTTTATAATAAGGCGTTCCAGGTTAATTGTCCGTTTCACGAATTCAGGAGATGGAGGCAGGACTGTGATCGAGTTGTCATCCACGGGCTTTTCCGTCGGCGGCGTGTCGGTGCACTGGTACGGCGTGACCATCGCCGTCGGCATCCTGCTGGCCATCCTGCTGGCCGCGCGGCGGGAAAGGCGCTACGGTTTGCCGGAGGATACCGCGCTGGACCTCGCGCTGTGGGGCGTGCCCGCCGCGATCCTCGGCGCCCGGCTCTACTATGTGGCCTTTTCCTGGGACGCCTACGCGGGTGACCCCGTCCGCGCCCTCTATATCTGGGAGGGCGGGCTGGCCATCTACGGCGGCATCCTGGGCGGGCTGCTGGCCGGCTTTGCCTATGCCCGGCGCAAGCGCCTGCGCTTTTTGACGCTGTGCGACCTCGCCGCGCCCTCCTTCGCGCTGGGGCAGGCCATCGGCCGCTGGGGCAATTTCTTCAACCAGGAGGCCTACGGCATCGCCGCGACCCGCGAATGGCAGCGGCGCTTTCCCATCTCCGTATTCATCCGGGCGGACGGGCAGTGGCACCTGGCCACGTTCTTCTATGAGTCCGCGTGGTGCCTGCTGATCGTGCTGTTCCTGCTCTGGGCGGACCGGAGAAGGTGGTTCCGCCGGCCGGGAGACGCCTTCTTCACCTATGTGCTGCTCTATGCGCTGGAGCGCACCGTGGTGGAGGGCCTTCGCACGGACAGCCTGTATCTCGGCCCGGTGCGCGTCTCCCAGGCGCTGAGCCTGCTGGCCGCCTGCGCCTGCGCGGCGATACTGCTGTGGCGCGGCAGGCACAGGGCCCCGTGAAGCGCGTTTCCTTTACATGGCATCGCTTGACAGCGCCGCCGCGCCATGCTATGATGGACGAAAAGTTGCATACTCAGTGCGATGAAGGGGACGAGTAGCCCGCAGGGCCAGATGCAGAGAGCTTCCGGATGGTGCGAGGAAGCGGAGGCCGGCTGAGCGAATACACCCCGGAGCAGGCGGCCGAAGTGGCAGTAGGCCCGCCCGGTTCACGCCCGAAAGCGCGTGCAGGAGATCGTCCGCCGCAGAGCGCCCGCCGCCACGGCCCGCGCGCGGAGGCCGACGATAAATGGAAGTGGTACCGCGGTCGAACCATCGCCTTCCCGTCATGGGAAGGCTTTATTTTTTGATCCGCGCGGCAGCAGGGGCAAGCGCCCTTCGCCGTCCGCCCGAGGGAGGCGTAGACATGGAATTCACCCAGGACATGTTCGCGAAGCACATGCGGCCGATCACCGGCAGCGCCATTCGCGAAATCTTCAAGCTGCTGGCAAAGCCGGGCATGATCTCGTTTGCCGGCGGCAACCCCTCCAACACGGCGCTGGAGCCGGAGGTGGTGTCCGATCTGGCGCGGGAGGTGCTCCAGAAGTACGGCACCTCGCTTTTGCAGTACGGCGCGACGGACGGCTTCAACCCCTTCCGGGAGAGCGCGGCGGAATTCCTGCGGAGCTCCTCCGTCCGCTGCGAGGCGAAGGACATCCTGCCCGTGCAGGGCGGCACCCAGGCCTTCGACGTGCTGTTGAAGGCGCTGATCGATCCCGGCGACGCGGTGCTCTGCGAGAGCCCCACCTTCCTGGGCGCGATCCAGGCGATGCGGGAATACAACGCGAAGCTCATCTCCATGCCCACGGACGATCAGGGCGTCATCGTGGAGGCGGCGGAGGAACTGATCAAGAAGCACCATCCGAAGCTCATGTACGTGATCCCCACCTTCCAGAACCCCACCGGCATCACGCTGTCCCTCGAGCGCCGCAGGGCGCTGGCGGAGCTGGCCTCCAGGTATGGCGTGGTGATCGCCGAGGACGACCCCTATCGCGACCTGCGCTACGCGGGCGACGCGCTGCCGTCGATCCAGTCCTTTGACGAGGAGGGCTGGGTGGTCTACATGTCCAGCTTTTCGAAGTACATCGCGCCGGGCCTGCGCGTCGGCGCGGCGGCGGTCCGGAACCCGCTGCTGCTGCGGAAGATGGTCATCGGCAAGCAGTCCGCGGACACCCATTCCCCGCTGCTGAACCAGGCCATCGTGGACGCCTACATCCGCAAGGGCCTGATGCCCGGACACCTTGAGCGCATCTGCGGCGACTATCGCGAGCAGCTCAACGCCATGCTTGA
>JAFWBZ010000016.1 GCA_017537105.1 Clostridia bacterium
AAGGGAAGGCGATTGCCGCAGCGCGGCAGCGCTTCCGAAAACCCGTGTGGACGGACGCAGCCGGTCCTTCGGGCTGTAAGCGTAAAATAACATATCAAATACTATACCACATCGAGAACGTTTCCGCAATGGAAAGCATGTTGATTTTTCGGTTAGTTAATGAATTTTTCAATTAAACTGGAGCCGCCCTGCGGTGGCAGATGCGTCACAGGCTGCGAAAAAGATCTCCAGACCGATGGCGATCAGGATGACGCCGCCCAGAATGGAGGCTCTGCCCGCGAGGCGCGTGCCGAACCGCCGGCCGAGCTTCAACCCGCAGGCGCACAGGACCCAAGTGACTGCGGCGATGAGGACCGAGGCAGTCAGCGCTTCCGTAACGCGGTACGCCGCAATGGTGAAGCCCACCGAGAGCGCGTCGATGGAGGTGGCGATCCCCTGCAGGAGCAGCACGCGGGGGGTGAGGAGGGGTTGGGGCGACTCCTCCGCATTGCCACGGATGCCCTCCAGCAGCATCTTGCCGCCGATGAAGGCCAGGAGGATCAGCGCGATCCAGGGAATCGCGCGCTGAAAGGACTGAAAGACCTCCGCGATGGAGCGCACGCAGAACCACCCGATCATGGGCATCAGAAACTGGAAGCCCGCGAAGGTCAGCGGGATGGCGCGCCGAAGCCCGCGCGGCATATCCGGCGCGCTCAGCCCGTTGGCCAGGGAGACCGAAAACGCATCCATGGCCAGCCCGACGCCCAGAAGCATGCTGTTCATCAGGAACAGAGGATCAAAGTGCGCTGTCATACCGCGTGTCCGACCTCCCCGAAATGCGACGTGCATCCATTGTATGCGCCGCGGGCGCATGGGAATGCAAAGAGTGTACCACGAATGTGGAGCGTTCGTCAATACGAACCGCAGGGACACAACAAAATGCAGCACATGCAGCAACATCCTGCAAACTGAGACGGAAAGGTGCGGGAAGAATGCCGGGGATACGCGTCGAAAAGTGAATAATCACAACTGATAAAATGCAAATTTAACCAAAAATGCACCGGTATTGGCATGAAAATGCGAATTGACATATGATAGAATACCAGACAAGGGAATCCCCAGAGTTTCCGGCCGAAAGGAATGTGGAGCATGTCATTGACTTTATCTGAACGCGTACTTGCAATTTCTCCCTCTGTGACCCTGGCCATCGACGCCAAGGCCAAGAAGCTGCGCCGGGAGGGCATGGACGTCATCGGCTTTGGCGCGGGCGAGCCGGACTTCTGCACGCCGGAGTACATCAACGACGCCGGCAAGTTCGCCATCGACGCGGGCATCACCCGCTACACCCCCGTGGCGGGCACGATGGACCTGCGCGAACGCGTGTGCGAAAAGCTGCTGCGCGACAACGGCGTGGAATACACCCCGGCGGAGGTCATGGTCTCCAACGGCGCGAAGCAGGCGCTGTTCACCGCGCTGTACGCGCTTTTGAACCCCGGTGACGAGGTGCTGGTGCCCACGCCCGGCTGGGTGAGCTATACCGAGATGGTCAAGATGGCGGGCGGCGTGCCGGTGACGGTGCATGGCAATGAAGAGAACGACTTCATCGTCACCGCGGACATGCTGCGCCCCTACGTCACCGAGAAGACCAAGGCGCTGATTCTGAACTCCCCCAACAACCCCTGCGGCAGCGTCTACAGCTACGAGCAGATGAAGGACATTGCGGAGCTCGCGGTGGAGTGCGGCTTTTATATTGTCTCCGATGAGATCTACGAAAAGCTGATCTACGACGACGTCCGGCACTTCTGCATCGCCTCGTTCGGAGACGAGATCAAGAAGCAGGCCATCGTGGTCAACGGCGTGTCCAAGTCCTACGCCATGACTGGCTGGCGCATCGGCTATGCGGCGGGCCCGAAGGCCATCATCCAGGCGATGACGTCCTTCCAGAGCCATGCATCCTCAAACGCCAATTCCATCGCGCAGTACGCGGCGGCAACCGCCCTCTCCTGCGGCGACAAGTACATCAAGTCCATGATCACGGAGTACGATGTCCGCCGCCGGCTGATGCACCGCCTGCTCAACGAGATCGACGGCCTGTCTGCGCGGCTGCCCAAGGGCGCGTTCTACATCATGATGAACATCACCGACATCATCGGCCGCAAGTATCACGGCACGAAGATCACCAACTCCTCGCAGTTCGCCGACATCCTGCTCAGCGAAAAGCGCGTGGCCGTGGTGCCGGGTCTGGCCTTCGGCGACGACCGCTATGTCCGCCTCAGCTACGCCACCAGCCGCGCGAACATCGTGGAGGGCATGCGC
>JAFWBZ010000230.1 GCA_017537105.1 Clostridia bacterium
CCCTGAGGGACTCAGGGCCGGGCAACGGGGATCAATCAGTCGCCGAAGGCCACGTAGCCGCCGTCCTTGATGACGTAGGCGTTGGGCAGTTTGCTGACCTTGCCGTCGGGGGTCCAGGTCATGTCGCCGGTCAGGCCCACGTAGTTCAGGGTGGCGAACTGCTCGATCAGCTTCTCGCAGGCGTCCTCGGGAGAGGTGCTGCCGTCGATGCCGGCGTTGATGCTGGCGTTGTACAGCGCGTACACTGCGTCATAGGCGTCCGCCGCGAACTGGTTCGGGGTCTCGCCGCCGGAGACTTCCTGGTACTTGGCCACGAAGTCCACGGTGTGCTCGTCCTCGGAGAACGCGGAGAACGGGGTCAGCAGGATGACGCCGTCGGCCAGAGAGGCGTCGAAGCCCTCCATGGCCAGGATGCCGTCCATGCCGTCCACGCCGAAGAACACGGGCGCATAGTCCATGCTCTTGGCGGTGGCCAGGATCATGGAAGCGGGGGTGTAGTAGATGGGCAGGAACACCAGATCAGCGCCGGCGTCCTTCGCCGCGGTCACCTGCACGGAGAAGTCCGTGGTCTCGTCGGTGAAGGTGGTCTCGGACACGATCTCGAGGCCCAGCTCCTCGCTCTTGGCCTTGAAGTTCTGATAGATGCCGGTGGAATAGTCGTCGGCGTTGTTGTAGATCACGGCGACCTTCGTGCCCAGGCTGTTCTCAGAGATGATCTGCGCGGAGAAGATGCCCATCGCGGGATCCTCGAAGCACACCTGATACATGTTGTCCTTGCCCTCGGGCACCTTCGCGGAGGACGCGGAGGGGGTCAGCATGAACACGCGCTCCTCATAGGCCACGGCGCTCACGGCGATGCAGGGCGTGGTGGTGGTGGTACCGGCGATCATCTGGGCGCCCTGGTCCATCACGGTGTTGTAGGCGTTGACGGACTTCTCGGCGTCGTGCTCGTCGTCCTCGGCCAGCAGCTCGATCTGCAGGCCACCCATGGCGTTGATCTCGTCCGCGGCAACCTGCGCGCCGAACTTGCAGGCGTTGCCGTAGATCGCGGCGGCGCCGGTGAAGGGTCCGATGACGCCGATCTTCAGGGCGTCTTCGGCCATAGCGGCGGAAGCCAGACCCATGACCATCACGATGGCGAGGATCATTGCGACGATAGCCTTGTTGAACTTCATAATCGATTCCTCCCAGTATTGATTGCGCTACGCGCATACATGCCGTATACACATATCGTTAATGGTAACTATACAATTACACCTTTTTATTGTCAAGCGCCTGACCTGTGCATTTTTGCGTATTTTTGGTTATTTCTCTCGTGAATCTGCCTTTGTTATTTCCTTCATTTTCCCGCGTTATTCGCCGCCCGCCGACCGCGAATTGGCATTTTATCCCACGTTTGACTTCGTTTTTTGCCGTTGGACCGCCGGATTTCCCGCCTGCCGCGCCCCTGCGCGGGAGGCTCCCCCGCCCCGCGCCCCCTTCCCCGCTCCCGGGACAAAAGCGCACGCAAAAGGGGCGCTCCGCTATCGGAACGCCCCCCGCGAGTCTTTCTTACTTGACCGCGCCTTCCACCATGCCCTGCACGATGTACTTCTGCGCGAAGATATACAGTATGATGATCGGCAGCATCGCCAGCAGCGTGGAGACCATGATCAGATTCCACTGCTTGACGAAGGAGCCGATGAAGCCGTGCACCGCCAGCGGGATGGTGCGCACCTCGCCGTTGGAGCCCAGCAGCAGCAGCGGCAGCAGGTAGTCGTTCCAGATCCACAGGCCGTTCAGCACCAGCACGGTGACGAACACCGGCTGCAGCAGCGGCAGCACGATCCTGAAGAAGGTGCCCGCGCGGGAGCAGCCGTCGATGTCCGCGGCCTCCTCGATCTCCAGCGGGATGTTCTTCACAAAGCCGTGGAAGATGAAGATGGTCATCGATTCGCCGAAGCCCAGGTAGGCAAACACCAGGCCGCCGTGGGTGCGCAGCAGCGGGATGTGCAGGAAATCGCCCAGGCTCTTGAACCAGGTGATCAGCGGGAACATGACGACCTGGAACGGGATGACCATGGCGGCGACGTACATCATGAACAGGAACGTGGACCACCTGGTCTTGTTGCGGACCAGCACCCACGCCGTCATGGCGGAGCAGACGGAGATCACCGCGAGGGAGAGCACCGTGATGATCAC
>JAFWBZ010000231.1 GCA_017537105.1 Clostridia bacterium
CCGCCTCCTCCGGGGTCATGGCGCCGTCCTTTACTGCGTTCAGCGTCCTGAGCAATGCCTGTCTGTCCATTCAGCCCCTGTCCTCCGTATCCAGCAGTATGATGTCAAAGTGGGGCGAGAGCGCCCCGCGAATCTCCGCGCGCCGGGCCGCGGCAGCCTCCAGTTGGTCCGAGCGGAATTGAAGCCGCGCCGCGCCGTGGTACACCCGGCAGCGAAAGTCCGTAAACCCCAGCTTAAACAGCGCCGCCTCCGCCGTCTCGATCCTTTGAAGCAGCTCGGCGGTCAGCGCCGTGCCCGCGGGCACGCGGGTGGCGAGGCAGGCGTAGGCGGGCTTGTCCCAGGTGAACAGCCCCGCCTGCCGGGAAAGCGCGCGCACCTCCGCCTTGGGGATGCCGCACAGCCGCAGGGGGGAGAGCACCCGGAGCTCCCGCAGGGCTCGCATGCCAGGGCGGTCCCCGGCGTCGTCGGAGGCGTTGGTGCCGTCGATCACGACGTCGAAGCCGTCCGCCCGCGCCTCCCGAAGCAGCGCGGAGAAGATCGCCCGCTTGCAGTGGTAGCAGCGGTCGGCGGGGTTTCGGCGCACCGCCTCCACTGCCAGCACGTCCAGCGGGATCTCCCGCAGTTCGGCGCTCAGCTGTTCGGCCAGCCGCCGGGCGTCCGCCCGCTCGAAGGCGGGCTGGAAGGCGGACCGGGCGTAGTAGGCGCGCACTTCGCAGCCGCAGGCCGTGGCGGCGTAGAGCAGATAGGCGCTGTCCGTGCCCCCGGAGAAGGCCAGGGCCATCCGGGGATGCTCCCGGAAGAATTGCCGCAGCGCCTCCGGCACCGCCGCGTTCGTCCCGTTCGCCATGCCGCCGCCCCCTTTCGCGTGTACCCTATTATCATACCATAACGCTTCCGCGAAATCAAGAAAGCGTGCACCGGAAGACGTGGGCGGCAAAATTTCGCAAGATATTCCTGCCCGGAGCAATTTTTTCCTGATGCAAAGTGTTCTTCCGCCATTTATAATGAAATCAGCCAAAAAACAGAGGAGGTCAACCCCCATGAAGAAAGTCATCGCACTGGTTCTGGTTCTGATCCTCGCGCTGGGCGCCTGCGCGCTGGCCGAGACCACCCGCCGCTACACCTTCGTCTGCCCGCTGGTGGGCAACGAATACTTCGCCCTGTTCATGGACGGCGTGAAGGAGGCCGACGAGGAGTTCGGCTGCGATACCCAGATGGTGGGCTCCACCACCGCGGACCAGGAGGAAATGCTGGACGCGCTGGCCGCGGCGGTCGCCGCCAAGGTGGACGGCATCCTGATGCCGGTGCACTGGCCGGACACCCAGAACGCGGGCCTGCTGGCCGCCAAGGAAGCGGGCATCCCGGTGGTCACCGTGGATGCGGACGACGAGGGCAGCGGACGCCTGGCCTTCGCGGGCACCAACCCCTATGAGGCGGGCTACAAGGCCGGCGAGGCCATGGTGGAAGGCACCGGCGGCACCGCGAAGATCGCCGTGCTGACCAGCGGCGTGGGCTCCGGCGGCAAGCTGGACCAGGAGCTGGACGGCTTCAACGACGCCATCAAGGACTACGACATGGAGGTCGTGACCATCGAGGAGACCACGGGCGACCTGCTGAAGGCCGTGGAGAAGACTCAGGCGCTGGTGCTGGCCTATCCCGAGGTCAACGGCATCTACTGCCTGACCACCTATGACATCCAGGGCGCGGCCAAGGTCGTGCAGGAAAACGGCCTCGACAACATCTGCGTGGTCGGCTACGACGACGGCGAGGAGACCCTGAACTACATCCGCAGCGGCGCGGCCTACGCCACCATCGTGCAGGACCCGAAGATGATGGGCTACATCGGCGTCAAGCTGCTGGAGCAGATCAACAACGGCGAGACGCTGGAGGAGACCAACATCGACACCGGCACCATCACCGTCACCAAGGAAAACGTGGATTCATACAAGTAACGATCTCCGCCGTGCTCCTGCGGGAGCCCGCCGGACCGGCCAACCGCCTTCGGCCGGTTGCCTGATCGGGCGAACAACCCTATCAATCCGCTGCCGCCGGAAATCCGGCGGCAGCCGCATAAAGGAGAAAGACAGATGTCAACGCTTAAGAGGATTGCCAAGCGCAGCGAGATGGGCGTGCTGGTGCCGCTGCTGCTGCTGTGGATCATCACCGGCTGCTTCAACAGGAACTTCTTCAGCTCCATGAGCATGTTCTCCCTGCTGCGATCCATCTCGGTCACGCTGCTGGGCTCCATCGGCGCCACCTTTGTGTTCTCCTGCGGCATGATGGACCTGTCCGTGGGCGCGGTGTACGGCCTGGCGAGCATGGTCGCCGGCATGCTGATGGTCAACCAGGGCCTGCCGCCGTTCGTCGCCATGCTGGCGGGCTTCCTGGTGGCGGCGCTGTTCGGTCTGCTGAACGGCTTCACCATCAACACGCTGGGCCTGCCGGCGTTCATCTCCACGCTGGGCACCCAGTACATCGGCCGCGGCGTCGTGAACGTCATCTCTGGCGGCAAGCAGATCGCGGGCCTGCCCGAGAGCTTCCTGGCCCTGGGCGGCAAGGGCCCCCTCGGGGTGTTCTGGAGCATCTACATCGCCGTGGTATTCGCGATCATCGCGGGCTGGGTGCTGAAGTACACCGTGTACGGCCGCTCGCTGCTGGCCGTCGGCGGCAACGAGGAGACCGCCCGCACCTGTGGCATCAACGTGCACCGGGTGCGCTACATCGCCTACATCATCTCCGCGCTGATGGCGGCGCTGGCGGGCATGCTGTCCGCGGCGCGGCTGAGCGCGGTGCAGGCCACCTCCGGCGTGGGCTGGGAGATGGTGGTCGTAGCGGCCACCGTCATCGGCGGCGTCAGCATGTACGGCGGCTCGTCCTCCATCTTCGGCGCGGCCATCGGCGTGGCCATCGTGGAGACGCTCACCGTGTCCATGACCATGATCCGCATCAACGCCTACTGGCAGAACATCGTGGTGGGCATCATCATCATCGTCGCCGTGGCCATCGACACGTTCCGGCGCAAGAAGCTGTCCGGCGGAAAGGGTTGATCCTATGGATAAGAAGCCTGTATTGGAAATGAAGGGCATCACCAAGGAATTCCCGGGCGTCAAGGCGCTGGACGACGTGACCTTCAACGCCTATTCCGGCGAGATCCTGGCCCTGTGCGGCGAGAACGGCGCGGGCAAGTCCACGCTGATGAAGGTGCTGAGCGGCGTGTACGGCGAGGGCACCTACGAGGGCGAGATCTACGTGAACGGCCAGCTCTGCCACTTCACCGATCCCTCCAAGTCCGTCCACGCGGGCATCGCCATGATCTATCAGGAGATCAGCATGCACCTGGACATGTCCATCGCCGAGAACATCTACATCGGCGCCTGGCCGAAGAAGGGCGGCCGCGTGGACTGGGCGGGCATGAACCGCGAGACCGTGGGCCTCTTGAAGCGCGTGGGCCTGGACATGGCCCCGGACACCATACTGCGCCGCCTGAGCGCCAGCCAGCAGCAGCTGGTCTCCATCGCCCGGGCGCTGAGCAAGAATCCCCGCATACTGGTGCTGGACGAGCCCACCTCGCCGCTGACGAAGCTGGAGAGCGACCTGCTGTTCGAGATCCTGCTCAGCCTGAAAAACCAGGGCATCGCCTGCATACTCATCACCCACAAGATGGAGGAGGTCTTCGGCTACTCCGACCGCGTCACCGTGCTGCGAGACGGCAAGACCATCTCCACCTACAACCGGGAGGAGATCACCGAGGACCGCGTGATCGCGGACATGGTGGGCCGCTCCTTCGACAGCTACTATCCCAAGGAGACCGTGCCCATCGGCGACGTGGCCATGGAGATCCGGCACTTCTCCGTGGCGCACCCCTTCGCCGCAGGCAAGAAGATCATCGACGACGTGTCGCTGAACGTGCGCCGGGGCGAGATCCTGGGCGTGGCGGGCCTGGTGGGCGCCGGGCGCAGCGAGCTTATGAACGCGGTGTTCGGCAAGGACCCGAAGCTCTCCGGTGAGGTGCTGGTGGAGGGCCGGACCGTGGCCATCAAGAGCCCCGAGGATGCCATGAAGGCCGGTATCGGCCTGGTGACTGAGGACCGCAAGAAGGACGGCATCATCGGCAACATGACCATCCGGGAGAACCTGACGCTGTCCAACCTGGACGCCGTCTCCTCCCACGGCATCCTGAACCTGAAGAAGGAGCGGGAGTTCGCCGGAAGGTATTACGGCGACATGGGCGTGAAGGCCACGGGCATGGAGGACTGGCTGTGCAAGCTGTCCGGTGGCAACCAGCAGAAGGTGGTGCTGGGCAAGTGGGTGGCGCGCGTGCCGAAGATCCTGATCCTGGACGAGCCGACCCGCGGCGTGGACGTGGGCGCGAAGTACGAGATCTACAAGATCATGGTCGAGCTGGCCCGACAGGGCGTAGCGATCATCATGATTTCCTCGGAGCTGCCGGAGCTTCTGAGCATGTCCGACCGGGTGGTCATCATCGCCGACGGGCAGATCCGGGGCGAGATGCCGGCCAGCGAATGCTCCCAGGAGAGCGTCATGGCCCTGGCGACCCGCAACTGATCCTTCCTCCGCGAACGGCAGGGGTGTGACGGATGCCCGTCGACGTGCTATAATGGATGCAGAGCGTTCGCGGAGGGATGCACATGAAAGTCAACCGTTTCAACACGCTGGTGTTCCAGCAGGCGGTGTTCTTCACGGTGATCCTGCTGGGCGTGCTGCTGCTGATCCTCACCAGCGGGCACATGACCCAGCGGGAGCGCGCCGCCAGCGAGGCCATCGACGCGCTGACGATGCCCTACACCCGCATCTATACCGGGCTGGATACCCTGCGGGGCTCCAAGTCCGGCGTGCTGGGCGCCGACGACGCGGCGGACACCGGGGCGGAGAGCGCCGGGATCATCGCGGGCATGCGCGAGGCGGCGGGTTCGCTGAAGGCACTGTTGAATGACGGCGATTACAACCGCTCCAGCGTGGAGCTGGACAACACGCTGGAGAGCTATCAGTCCATCTATGAGGACGTGCTCGCCTGCTACACGCGCCGCGATTATCCCCGGATGAACCTGGCCATCGAACGGCTGGACCAAGCGGAGCGCTGGATCCGCGGCTATCTGGCGGAGACCGGCGCGGCCATCGCCCTGCGGCAGGAGGCGCTGCGCGGCGAGACCAGCCGAAGGCGCGCCGAGTACTACCGCACCATGCTCATCCTCGGCAGCCTCATCTTTCTGCTGTGCATCGTGACGCAGCTGCTGAGCTACCTGCGCTTTGTCAGGCCCATCGAGGAGCTGTGCCGCAACGTGCGGGCGTTCCGGCTGTCGGACAGCGCAGAGGCGCTCCGGGAGCGGGGCGTTCCCTGCAGGCCCCACAGCATCCGGGAGGTCCGCACGCTGGCCACGGCCATCTACAGCATGCAGGACACCGTGCTGGGCCAGTACGCCGTGGAAAAGCACAACGAACAGCTGAAGCAGAAGCTGGTGGCAGAGGCCATGCACACCGCCCAGGTGGAGCGGAGGCTGCAGGAGGCCCAGCTGAAGGCCCTGCAGGCGCAGATCAACCCGCACTTTCTGTTCAACACGCTGAACATGATCGGGCAGATGGCGTACCTGGAGGGCGCGGAGCGCACGACGGACCTGCTGGACACGTTCAGCCGCTTCTTCCGCTACAACGTGGAGAGCTTCGAGCGCAACGTGACCATCGCGGAGGAGATCGAGAACGTGCGCGGCTACGTGGCGCTGCAGCGGGAGCGCTTCGGCGACAGGATCCGCTACCAAATCGACGCGGACCGCGCGGTGGAGGCCGTCCGGGTGCCCAGCCTGATCGTGCAGCCGCTGGTGGAAAACGCGCTGTCCCACGGCCTGCGCATGCGGACCGGCGGCGGGGAGGTGGACGTGTCCGTCCGGGCGCTGGAGGCGGGCGGATTTGTGATCCGGGTTTCCGACAACGGCTGCGGCATGGACGCGGAGGCCCTCCGCGCGCTGCGGGCGCGGGTGGACGGCTCCGAGAGCGACGACCGCGCCGAGCACCGCTCCATCGGGCTTTCCAACGTCGTCAGCCGCATGCGGCTCACCTTCGGCGGCCGCTTCCGCTGCGACATGGAGAGCGCTCCCGACGGCGGGTTCTCCGTGTCTCTGCGCGTGGAAGGGGGAATGGATCCGTGAGCATCCGACTGCTGATCGCCGACGACGAGGGCATCGAGCGCCGCGCGCTGCGCATGCAGCTCGAAAAGGCCTTTCCCGGCATCGAGCTCCTCCGGGACGCGGAAAACGGCCTGGAGCTCATCGACGCCGTTCGCGCCCACCGGCCGGACATCGTGCTGGCAGACATCGAGATGCCCGGCATGAACGGGCTCGACGCGCTGGAGCAGCTGCGGCAGGAGGGCGTCATGCCCCACGTGGTGATCATGACCGCCTACAGCTCCGAGCGCTATCTGCGCAGGTCGCTGTCGCTTCGCGTGTTCGCCTTTCTGGAAAAGCCCATTCGCCGGGAGGAGGTGGAGCGCACCCTCCGCGCGCTGATTGCCGAGGTGGAGGCGGAACGCGGCCGGGACGCGGAGCTCGCCCAGATGCGGGACGCCATACGCGCCGTGCGGCGGATGGTCCGCTCGGAGCTGATGACGAACATCGAATCCGACGAGGCCGATCCCCATCAGATCGCGGAGCTGCTGGAGATGCTGGAGACGGACGCGCGGCGCTTTCTGATCGTCACGTTCAGCCTGGCGGACCCGCCCGGGGACGCGCAGTCGATCTACCGCCGCCGCGTCGTGGAGCTGAACGCCTTTGAGCGGCTGCAAGCCTGCGTCCGGGAGCGGGGCTGGCTGCCGGGGCACATCCTCAACCACCGGATGTCTTGCCTGGTGCCGGTGCGCATCCACGTCGAGCGGGACGACGACTATCACCTCCGGCACGCGGTGTGCTGCGAGGTGGACGAGGTGCTGACGGCCATGGAGGGCTGTGCGGCGCTGCGGGCGGGAATCGGCATTTCCACCGCGGACCCGCGGGCGCTGCAAAGGTCCCGACAGCAGAGCATCCAGGCGCTCTACCAGCAGGACAGGCACGCCCGCCTCTGCCACTACGAGGACCAGCCGGTCCCGCTGGATGCGGAAAACCCCTTCCTCTCCGAGGAGGCCGCGCTGCTGGAGTATCTCTAGAGCGGAAACGCCGCGCAGGCGGAGGCCTGCCTTCGCAGGTGCTTTGCCGCGGCGCCGGACTGGACGCGCTTCGAAACCCTGCGAAACCAAGCGTTTGAGCTGCTGCTGGCGCTGAACCGGCGGAGCCGGACACAGCTGTTCGAGGACCTGCTGACCGGCGTGTCCGAGGACCTGATGCGCTGCCCGGACCGCGCCGCGCTGGAGGCCTACGTCCGGAGGGCCTGTCTGGACGCCATCGAGCGGAACAACCGGGACGACAGCCGCTGGCAGGAGGACATCATCGAGCGGGCCCGGCAGTACATCGACGCCTGCTACAACACCGAGATCTCGCTGGAGAGCACCGCGGAGGCCATCGGTGTCAGCCGGTTTTACCTGAGCCGGCTGTTCAAGACGCAGCTGGGGACGAACTATTCCGCCTACCTCACCGAGCGCCGCGTGCACATGGCGACGCTGCTCGTGGACACCCAGCGGGAGCTGACCAACCGGGACATCGCGGAATATGTGGGCTTCCGGGACCCGGACTACTTTGGCAAGGTTTTCAAGAAGATCGTGGGCTGCACCATCACCGAATACCGGGAGAGACAGAGACGGGAGGAATGAACACATGAAGCAGATGCTGCGGATCGCGCCGGAGAGAGAGGCGCTGACCCTGATCGCAGGGACGACCTATGCGCGGGTGCCGTCGTGGTACGGCTTTACCCGGGAGGACCTGAAGATGGACATCGTGCTGCCGAAGCACACGGAGGGGCATGCGCCCCTGCCGGCGGTGCTGTGGCTGTGCGGCGGCGCGTTCTGCGTGGTGGATCGCTCGGTCTGGATGCCCCAGATGGTGGAGTTCGCCCGCAAGGGCTACGTGGTGGCCAGCGCGAACTATCGCACCTCCAACGCCGTGCCGTTTCCCGCGCCGCTGCTGGACGTGAAGGCGGCCATCCGCTTCCTGCGGGCCCATGCCGCGGAGTACTGCATCGACCCGAACCGCATCGCGGTGATGGGCGAGTCCGCGGGCGGCACGCTGGCCAGCCTGGCGGGCGTCACCGGGGACCTGCCGGAATTCGAACAGGGCGACTGGCCGGGCGTCTCCAGCGCGGTGCAGGCCGTGGTGGATTTCTACGGCCTCACGGACATGAGCACCCTGCCGGACCACAGCGAAGACGAGAACGTCGCGGACTGGACGATGCAGGCGTTCCTGGGCGGCGTCACCCCGGAGAAGCTCGAACGGGCCAGCGCGGTGCACTACGTCAATCCGTCCACGCCGCCGTTCATGATCCTGCATGGCTCCGCCGACATCACCGTGTCCATCGAAAACAGCGAGCGGCTGTATGAGCGGCTGTGCGCCTGCGGCGTTCCCGCCGAATACTGCATCCTCGAGGGCGCGGCCCACGGCGACGACATGTTCTTCCAGGAGCCGGTGTATCAGCGCATCGACGCGTTCCTGAAGAAGGCCATGGGCTGAAAAAGCTCCTCCTCTTTGCCCGCCGCGCCTCCAAAATTCCCCATTGCAAACCGCTGGAAAATCATGTATAATATCCTTGCAATCATCAATAACGGAGGGTATTATCATGGCAAAGTTTGTGTGTGACGCCTGCGGCTGGGAGTACGACGAGGAGCTGGGCAGCCCCGAAAACGGCATCGCGCCCGGCACGAAGTTTGAAGATCTGCCCGAAGATTTCGAATGCCCGCTCTGCGGCGTCGGCAAGGACATGTTCTCTGAGGCATAATCGGAGGCCGTGAACCCCCGGGAACCCCGGGGGATTTTGTATAGAAAAAACCACACGCGCCGGCGCGTCCGGCGCTCGAGCGCAAAAGGAGGAAAAAAGACCATGAGCCATGATTTCAATGTCGCCGTGCTGGGCGGCGGCCCGGGCGGCTATGAGTGCGCGATCCGCTGCGCGCAGCTGGGCCTGAAGACGGCGCTGATCGAGGCGCGGGAGCTGGGCGGCACCTGCCTGAACCGGGGCTGCATCCCCACGAAGGCGCTGCTGCACGGCGCGGAGATCTACGCCGAGGCGAAGGCCGGCGGCGATTTCGGCCTGATCCTGGACGGCCTGACGCTGAACTATGAGCGCCTGGCGGCCTACAAGGACGAAAAGGTGAAGAAGC
The DNA here is from genome assembly GCA_017537105.1 of Clostridia bacterium. Taxonomy (GTDB): domain Bacteria; phylum Bacillota; class Clostridia; order Christensenellales; family Aristaeellaceae; genus UBA2862. Next base: position 9,251 of record JAFWBZ010000231.1, read on the forward strand.
TCGTCGGCGGCGTCGAGGCGCTGGAGAAGGCCCACGGCGTCGAGGTCGTGCGCGGCTTCGGCAAGCTGACCGGCCCCCACGAGATGGACGTGGCGGGGCGGAAGATCACCTATGACAAGCTGATCCTGGCCATGGGCAGCGCGCCGGCGAGGCCGCCGGTGCCGGGCATGGACACGGCCTATACCAGCGACGACGTGCTCTCGGCCACCCAGATCCCCTCCGGCGCGGTCATCATCGGCGGCGGCGTCATCGGCATGGAGTTCGCCACGCTGTTCGCGTCCCTGGGCAAGAAGGTCACCATCATCGAGATGGCGCCGGACATCCTGCCGGTGCCGGGCTGCACGTCGGAGATCACCAGCAAGATCAAGGCCGTGCTGAAGAAGAAGGGCGTGGAGTTCATCACCGGCGCGAAGGTCGTCGAGGTCGTCAAGGGCCGCGCTGTGAAGTTCGAGAAGGACGGCAAGGTGGACGAGCGCAAGTCCGCCACCGTCATCGTCTGCGCGGGCCGCAAGCCCATGACGCGCGACTGCGGGCTGGAGACCATCGGCCTGGAGACCGACCGCCGCGGCTTCATCGCGGTGGACGATCACCTGCGCACCGCCGTGGAGGACGTGTACGCCATCGGCGACATCACCGGCAAGATCCAGCTGGCCCACGTCGCCAGCGCCCAGGGCATGGTCGCCGCCGCGAACTGCGCCGGCCAGGACAAGACCATGCGCTATGACCGCGTGCCCTCCTGCATCTACACCTCGCCGGAGATCGCCTGGGTGGGCCTGACCGAGGACGCCGCGAAGGCCGCGGGCCACGAGGTCGTCACCGGCAGCTTCAACGTGGCCGCCAACGGCCGCAGCCTCGTGATGAACGAGAATACAGGCTTCATCAAGCTGGTGGCCGACAAGGCGGACGGCAAGATCCTGGGCTGCCAGATCCTCGCGCCGCGCGCGACGGACATGATCGCCGAGATCGTCGCCGTGATGGGCCACGAGGGCACCGTCGAAAGCCTGTCCTCCGTCATCCATCCGCATCCGACCGTCTCCGAGATCATCAAGGAGGCCGCGCACGACGCCGAGGGCCTGTGCGTGAACGCCATGCCGCGGAAAAAGTAATAATAGAAAAGCGCAGTTTTCAACGATTTGAAGGCCGGGACGGCATTGCCGCCCCGGCCCTTTCCTGCGTAAATCTATCTCAACGCCCCTTGCCCCGGGCGGTGCGGGGTCAGTGGATGCTGGTCATCGTGCGGCCGCAGCGCGGGCAGAGGTTGGAGTCGGCGGCGCAGGTGGTGCCGCAGTTGGAGCACTGGGCGTAGCCGTGGCGCTGCCCCGCGTCGGCAGCCGGCGGGCAGGCGTAACACGAGCCGTTCGCGCCGCTGACGGTGGCGTCGCCCACCGGTTCAAACGCGCAGGAGGACTGGGGGAAGAGCGGCAAGCTGAAAAATTCGTCGCAGACGGATTCCGCGAACTCCTCGCAGAGGGGAACCTGGCAGAAGCCGTAGGTGGGCACCAGGATGTCCACCTCGGCCAGCACCTTCAGCACCACGGTGACGCACACAGTGATCTCGAAGGTGCAGTTGCCGATGTAAGAGCCGGACACGCAAATCGCGCTCACGAGGCTTTCGAGGGTGAAGGGGATGATGGAGTCGTCCGGGATGCACAGCAGCACGTCCTTGTTGACGGTGATGGTCGTCTGGCCCATCCACTCCTGGCAGCGCTGGTCCAGGAACAGCACGTCCAGCGGCACGTCCACATTGCAGCGCACGCGGGCGAACTGGGGCCGGTCGGCCATGCGCTCGACGGAGAGATTGGAGATCTTGCCCTGCGTGGTCGAGGACCGGCAGCTCTCAAACGTCCACGCGCCATAGGGCCTGGGCAGCGGGCCGGGGGCGTTTTCGGCGTTCTCCACGGCCTCCTGGTGGGAGATGGGGCCGCTCACCGGCGGGCAGCTGCAATCGCAGCGGTTGCCCTCGCAGTCGCAGCTGCACGGGCGCGCCATGGGGTTCTGGCAGTCGGAGCCGGGCAGCACGGGCACGATGTTTTCCACCTGTACGCGCACGTTGTCCAGCTGCTGCTGGGACATGCAGCTGTCGTACACGTTCTTCACCTGCACGCACACCCGCTGGTTCAGCCCCGTCAGCACGTTGCCGCTGACCACGCCGGGACAGGCGTCGGAATTGGCGTTCTTGTAGGAGTAAAACGACATATTTCATACCTCCTTGCAATCTCG
>JAFWBZ010000232.1 GCA_017537105.1 Clostridia bacterium
CCGACGGCATGCCGCCGAAGCCCCCGGTGGCGCCGTTGGTCTGGTAAAACTGGGTGCTGCCCTCCAGGCGGCTGAGCAGCGCGCGATATTCGAAGCTGTTGGGCTCCATGCTGACCGCCTGCCGCGCGTAATTCAACGCCGCAATCCGGTTGCCAAGGCCCAGGCTGGCCTCGCCGGCCAGATAGTACCACTCCGCTGTCCGGGAAGTGATGCTCTCCAGGAGATGCATGGCCTCCTGAAAGTGCCTGGCGCGAATGTAATTGCGCGCCGCCTGCAGGTGCGGATCCTCCTCGTAGGCCTGGCCGGCGCTGCCATAGCCGCCGAAGCCGGAATAGCCGCCGTACCCGCCGGAGTAGCCGCCTTCCCCATAGCTCCCGGAGGCGCCGTAGGCGGAGGTCCCCTCCCTGCGCAACTTCATGACGGCGGAATAGGCCTCGTTGATCTCCTTCATCTTCAGTTCTGCATCCGTGGAGCCGTTGTTGACGTCCGGATGGTATTTCTTGGCGAGCGCGCGATAGGCCTTTTTGATCTCATCCTCCGATGCCGAAGGAGAGACGCCCAGCACGCTATACGGATCCCGCATGTTCATGCTCCTCTTTTTTGGTTTCTCGGCGATTCTGCAGGAGCGAATACTTGCTCCAAATGCCGGAATACAGTATGTTGCGCAGGATGTCCGCGTCCTGCACGATGGGCAGGAGCTCAAACTCCTGGGTGGCGTCCGCCACCATCATCATCAGGGCGGATCGACACATCTCCTCATAGTCCTCGCGCTCGCAGTAGCGCTTCAGCGGATTGTAGCGCCTGCGGCGGATGTCCTCCCGGAGGTCGTCGTAGGCGTCCATCATGTAGATAAAGCGGCCCAGGCCGTTGCCGACGCCGCGCAGCGCATCCGACCAGATGTCCCCCTCCCGGTAGACGAACAGTTCGCCGAGCATGCGGCCCGTGGCATTGACCGGCGGATCGATCTCCTCGATCCCCGCCGCCTCAATGCGGTGGATCTCCTCCAGCCAGCCCTGGATGGCGGCGCACTTCTCCGGATGCCTTTCGACCACCTTGCGGTAGGCCCGGTCCAGCAGCTTTGCCTCCGCAGCGGAGATCACGCTTCTGTCGTCGATCCAGTTGTCCTGGCACTTGTGATAGGCCAGCGCCAGATTCATGTCTGCGGCGTAATCCAGCACGGGCGTGTCCACGAACGCGTGTCTGCGCAGCGGATGCGGCAGGCAGCGCTCCTCCCCGGCGGATTCCCCCGGCTCGTACAGCGCGTTCAGCAGCAGCGCCAGAAACGTCATATCAAAGCTCAGCGCAAAGGATCCGACGGGACCGTAGCGCTTTTTCAGCGTCCTGCACAGCCCGCAATAGAACGCCCGGAAGCGCTCCTGACGCTCTTTGGGAAGCGTTTCGGCGTTTGTAAGGATATACCCGAACATGCCATCCCTCCTCCCGAGCCAACGATACCATTATACTGTTCTATTGTAAACACAACGTCAATTTTCGGGAGGTTCCCAAAAAAATCTGAATCCGGCATTTGATCGGCCCGCATTGTTGGCCGGACGCCACACAGACGCCGCTTCACAGAACGGTATCATATTAATAATATTGCATTTGTATTTCTAATATTTGCATTAGACGCATAAACCGACCGGATTCGGCATGCAACGACTTGAAAACAAAAAAACTCCGGACTGCATACATTTGTAGATACAGCCCGGAGCGATATATCTGCGATGGGTTTTCCTGATGCAAAAGCATCCCATCCTGTCTGTTCTATTCCTTTTCCACCTTTTCAAAGCGCGGCATTGCCCTGCCGTCGCGGACGACGGTCTCCGTCCACATGCGCAGCGGCCGCACCCACAGGCCGCGCTCGCCGTACAGAGCCCGATAGACCACCATCGGCTCCTGGGTCTCGGAGTGGGTGGCGATGTCGAGCAATTCGTAGAGGTTGCCCTTGAAGTGCCGGTAATGGCCCTTTTCCGGCAGGGCATTCTCAGGATTCCTTCCATCCATGATTCACGAATCCCTCCTGAACAGTCCCAGCTCCCCCAGGGCCTGCGACACCGTCTCCACACCGATCAGGCGCACATGCTCCGGGACGCGCAGGTTTCTCAGGTTGAACTTTGGGACAATGACGTTGTTGAAGCCCAGACGGGCGCATTCGGAGATGCGGCGCTCTGCCTGTGAGATGGCGCGCACCTCGCCCGCGAGCCCCACCTCGCCCATCACGGCCCAATCGCCGCCGATGGCCCTGTTTTTGTTGGAGGAGGCCACCGCCGCGCACAGCGCGAGATCCGCCGCCGGCTCGGTCAGCGACATGCCGCCGGCGATGTTGATGTAGACGTCCTGATCGTACAAACGAAGCCCCACGCGCTTTTCCAGCACCGCGAGCAGCAGCGCAAGGCGGCCCTGGTCCACGCCGCTGGCCATTCGCCTTGGATTGCCGAACACCGTGGTGGAGACCAGCGCCTGCACATCCGTCAGCAGCGGCCGGGAGCCCTCCATGGCGCACATCACCACCGCGCCGCTGGCGTCGTGCGCGCGCTCGGAGAGCAGCGCCTCGCTGGCGTTTTCCACCTCGATCATGCCGCGCTCGCTCATCTCAAACATGCCCAGCTCGTTGACCGAGCCGAAGCGGTTCTTGACGGCGCGCAGAAGCCGATACTGGTGCTGCCGGTCTCCCTCAAAGTACAACACGGCGTCCACCATGTGCTCCAGGATCCGGGGCCCCGCGATGGCGCCCTCTTTCGTCACGTGGCCCACCAGGAAGACGCTGCAGCCGCTGAGCTTCGCCAGGCGCATCAGCTGGGAGGCGCATTCCCGCACCTGAGAGACGCTGCCGGGCGCGCTGGCCATGTCGGGGCGGTACATCGTTTGGATGGAGTCGACCACCATCACCGCCGGGGAGAGCTCCTGCATGCGCTTTTCGACCGTGTTCATGTCGTTTTCCGACAGCACGTAGAAGCCGGAGTCGTCTGCTCCGAGCCTCCTGGCGCGCATCTTGACCTGGCGCGCCGATTCCTCACCGGAGACGTAGAGCACACTCGTGCCCGACCGGGCCATGTTGGCGCACAGCTGCGTCAGAAGCGTGGACTTTCCCACCCCGGGATCGCCGCCCACCAGCACCAGGGAGCCGTCCACCACCCCGCCGCCGAGCACGCGATCCAGCTCCGCGATGCCGCTGGAGCGGCGCTCCATCGCCTGATCCGGAATGGCGTCCACGCGCAGCACCTCGGCGTCAGCGCCCGGCGCGCGCTTCAGCTTCTTCTCCTCATTTCGCAGCGCAGGCGCGGCCTCCTGTTCGATCAGCGTATTCCAGCTGCCGCAGTCCGGGCACTTGCCCAGCCATCGCGGCGTCTCATAGCCGCATTCCGAACACACGTACGTCGTCTTCACCTTTGCCAATGCCATCACCCTCCGCGCTTCGGGAATCGGGTGCCACGCAGGCGCCCATCATTTTTTATCATTATCTTATTATAACATATTTTCTCATGACTTGCCAGATCCGAAAAATCATTCTATAATGGATGCAGCACACATCATGTGAGGGAAATTGCAGCATGCCCGACGTTGAAAAGAAAAAGCGCGCGGACAGGCCTTCCGTCCGCATTCCGAAGCCGAATGCGGCTGCGGAGGACGTGCAGCGCGACGAGACAAATGTATATGGCGATGAGGCGGACATCCCGCTTCGAAAGCGCAGGAAGAGCAGCTCCGGCAAGGGCAAGGCCGAAAAGGCAAGGCGCAGCCGGATCGATCCCCTCTTTCACACGGAGGCGGACGAAACCCGACCCGCACGCGGGAAGAAGAAAAAGAAGCGCCGCGTCTATCGCTCCCTGTTTGACCTGATGAACGCCACCGGAGCCGACAGCCTCTTCCGATCGCTGCGCATCTTCGGCAGGGAGATCCGCTTCTGGCCGCTGTTTGTGCTCGCCCTGATCGTGTTCCTGGCCTTCGGCGTCATGCTGAACAACGGCAACCTGTCCGTCACGGAGCAGAGGGTCACCATCGTGGGACTCCCGGAGGAGCTGGAGAACTATCGCATCATCGTCCTCTCCGACCTGAACGGAAAGCGCTTCGGCGATTCGCAGAGCCTGCTTCTGCGGACGATCAACAACCTGAACTACAACGCCATCTTCTGCGTGGGTGACATGGTCGGGCCCAGCGGCAACGCGGAGCCGTTTTACGAGTTTCTGGACGGCCTGCGTTACCCGGAGCGGGTCTACTTCATCTGCGGGGACGCCGATCCCGGTCCCTTCGTGCAGACGCCGCGAAACATCACGGGCACGCTTTCGCAGATCGTGCTGGAGGACTGGATCCTCGGCGCCATCCAGCGCGGCGCGAACTACGTCGACGCGCCGATGCAGCTGTCCCTGAAGGGCGCGAATCTCTGGATCTCCCCCGCCACGATGCTGAACCTCGAAACCGTTTCGACGGTGGAGGCGTGGAAGGAGCAGACCTCGCAGGAGCAGGACGGCGTGATCGCGGGCATCAGCGCGGACTACAATTCGCTGCCCATGACCGACTACCGCTATCAGCAGATGCAGAAGCTCTACGATGCCCAGCGCGTCATCGGCGCGTCCGACATCCACATCAGCCTGGCGCACGAGCGCCCGAGCGACGATTTCATCTACACCTCGGAGTCCCACGATCCCCTGAGCGAGCGGTATCTGCGCACGCCGGAGCTGATCCTGGCGGGCCACTACTGCAATGGCGTCTGGCGCATCCCCTTCGTCGGCGCGCTGTACGTGCCCGACGAGACGCTGGATCGGAACGGCTGGCTGCCCGAGCAGTCCCGGATCAACGGCCTCTCCAGCGTGGACGACACGCAGGTTTACGTCACCGGCGGTCTGTCCAGCAACAGCGACGTGAAGCTGATGCCCTTCCGCCTGTTCAACAGCCCCGAGATCTCCGTATTGACGCTGACCTCGACGCTGCCGGAGAACATGCTGGAGGCGGGTTGAGGAGCCTGTCTGGGGTGGGCAGGTTTGGGCAGCGATTTCATTTGTTACGCCATTGCGCGTATACTTAAGTGCCAAAAAACGGTAGGTTCCCCCACTACCCGTAGCGAATTGCGTATTCGCTATCACTGCATACAGCCCGTCCTCCTGGAGGGTATAGGACAGCTTTGTCTGCTCACTGCTGTTTGCAAACGACACGCTCTGGCGAGCAGAATTATAGATGACTCGGATCGAGCTGCCTGCGAGCAGTTCC
>JAFWBZ010000233.1 GCA_017537105.1 Clostridia bacterium
CGGAAGAGCGCAATATCAAGTGATCCGGAGATAATGACACCCTGAAGATGCGGGTCCCACATCGAATTCGCGCGTGGACGGTAAGAAAAATGTTTATGATGTGTTAATTCCTGTAATGCGCGGGTGGAAGATACGGGTGGCTATTGATATTTTACCTTATTTGTGTTACAATCAAAAATGGTTCAATAGGATAGGTTTACTATGCAGTCTCGTCATCCCGCGAGGATACAAGACCACGGGAGCACAGGTTCAGCGGGGATGCGGACGCCGAGTTGCCGGCGGCGCGAAAGCCTGGACACAGAGTATTTGGAGCCGATGAACGTTCGGAGGGCGAAGCTATGCCTGAACAGCGCGTTGATTCTGATTTCGCTGCGGCGGATGCGCCGGGGATAGAGCGCTATGGCTGCCTGTTCTGCAGAACGGGCAAGGAGGAAAAGATTATTCGGGAGCTCAAGGCGTTGAAGCCGGAGTTTTCCGCCATGGCTCCGACCAAGCTGCGCTATCGCCGCCACGGCCAGGACGCCGATGAGGAGTGGGTGCGCCTGTTCCCGGGGTACGTCTTCTTTCGAACGCAGGATCCAAAGGCCTCCGTTCAGGATGTGAGGCTGCTGGACGACGTGCTTCGACTGCTGACCTATGCGGACGGGCGTTGGGAGCTGTGCGGTCCGGACGAGCGCATTGCCCGGATGTTCTTTGAGGAGCACGGCGCGGTAGGGATGTCGAAGGCCTACTATGAGGGAGATCGCATTTGCATCGCCGACGGCTTTCTCAAGCAGTATGAGGGCTGCATCACCCGCGTGAACCGACGCGCCAGGACGGCGGAGATCCGCGTGGATTTCCACGGCAAGATTGTAACACTCTGGTTGGGATTTGAGTTGATTGAGGAAACGTAAGGGCGGGTCGTACGAACGACAAGAACAGGAAAACCAAAGACGCCCCTGATCTTTGCATACGGGCAAATGAAATGTTGGATCCGGTTCACTGAAAGCAATGTCATCGCTTTGACATAGGAAAACGGAAGGACTATGAACAATACGACGCCACAGAAGTATAATCGAAAAGAGCGCGGGAGCAATCGCGTCCTGCTGATATTTTATGACAGCATTGCGCTGATCCTCGTTTGGATTGTGGCGCTGGTGATGCATCCCTCAATGGTTGACCCGATTGCGACGCCGAAGCTGATCGCCAATCTGGTGCTGGCTTTTGCATGCTTTCTGTCCTTTCGGCTTGTCTTCCGCGTTTATAAACAGATTTTGCGCACAGGTTCCATCGGCGCGTTTGCACGGGATATTTCCGCCTGCCTGCTGGGCAGCGCGGTATTCATTTTGGCGGGCAGGGTTATTTCGCTGTTTTCCATCCGCTTCACCACGGCGATTTCGTTTGTGGCAAGCTATACGATCCTCTGTCTGTTGATGCGCATCGCATATTACTATCTGTATCACTTTGCAAAGCTGGACAATCCCGTTTCGAGATGGCTGAAGAAGGTGCTGATCTCCCTGACGCTGGTCGACTTTGACTCCGGCGACGAGGGCGGCCTGCTGCGGGTGGTGCTGGAGCCCGCGGAGCACTCCTCCTCGCCGATCAACGAGATCCAGAATATCGTCGAGAAGTTCGCTATCCGCGGCGACGTGACGAGCATCACACAGATCAAGAAAGGATACATCAACAGGACCTACAGGGTAGAGACGCTGTCGGACACCGGACACGTACACAAGTATCTGCTGCAGCGGATCAACACCAACGTGTTTCCGGACGTGGATGCTTTGATGGACAACTTTCAGCTGACGACGGATCACCTGCATGGAAGATACCTGCTGCCGGGGCACACCAAGAAGGGCTCCGTGCAGATGGTGCGCAGCACGAAAGACGGCCGGGCCTATTACCGGGACGATTCCGGCAGCTGGCGCATGCTGACCTACTTTGACGGCGTCTATTCGCTGGACATTCCGGACAGCCCGAAGACCTTCTACTACGCGGGCAAGGCATTCGGCAAGTTCGTGAAAGAGATGGCAGATGTGGACCTGGAGGACGTGAAGATCGTCATACCGAATTTCCACAACACGCGCAGCCGGTACAATGACCTCGAGCAGGCCATCGCGGCGGACCCCAAGGGCAGGGTCAAGGCGGTGACACCGGAGATCGAATTCGTGCGTGAACGTGCGGACTGCTACGGCATGATCACGGATGCCCTCGAATCCGGGCGCATTCCCACCCGCGTGTGCCACAACGATTGCAACCTGAACAACATCCTGTTTGACAACGAGACGCACCTGCCGGTGGCGGTCATTGACCTGGACACGGTGATGCCCTCCTCGCCGCTGTACGACTACGGCGACAGCATGCGCATAGGAACCAACACCGCGACGGACGACGAGAAGGATCTTTCAAAGGTCTCCTGCGACCTGAACCTGTACGAAAAGTACGCGCGCGGTTACCTTGAGGAGTGCGGCGACATGCTGACGGAGGAGGAGCTGAAGCTTCTGCCCTTCGCCTCGTTGGTGATCACATCGGAGGATGGCATACGCTTCCTGATGGACCATATCAACGGAGACACCTATTACAACATCTATTACCCGGGGCAGAATCTCGACCGGTGCCGCACGCAGCTGGCGCTGCTGGCGGACATGGAGAAGAAGCTGCCGGAGATCGTGAAGATCCTTCGCCGCATTTACGCGGATCTCGGCCTGAGGGTCGAGCTGGATGAGGCATCCATACTGGACATGTGGAGGAAAAAGGCGGCATGAGAGCGATCGTACCCGCGGCCGGAAAGGGCAAGCGGCTGAAATCCCTGGAGGCCGACCTTCCAAAGGTCATGCACAGGGCCTGCGGCAAGCCGTTGCTGGAGACGGTGCTGGAACAGCTGGACTTTATCGACGTGGACGATGTCTACATCGTCGTGGGCTATCAGAAGGAGAAGATCATCGAATACTTCGGCAGTCGCTATCATTACGTGGAGCAGAGGGAGCAGCTGGGCACCGGCCACGCCGTGATGATGTGCGAGCCCTGGTTCAGGGACTATGACGGCACCGTGCTGGTGACATTCGGGGACATGCCGCTGTTCCGGCGCGAGATCATGAAGGCCATGTGCGAATACCACGAAGCCCAGGACGCGGCCTGCACGCTGCTGACGGCGGAAAATCCGGATCTGACGATGTGGGCGCGAATCATTCGGGACGAAAACGGTCGGTTTTCCAGGATCGTGGAGGGCAAGGACTGCACGCCGGAGCAGGCGCAGATCAAGGAGCTGTTCTCCGGGGTACTGGCATTTGACAGCAGGGCATTGTTTGCGCTGCTGCCCGAGTTGGATACCAACAACGTCCAAGGCGAGTACTACCTCACCGAGGTGCCTGAGCTGATGGTGCAAAAGGGTATGCGAGTGGAGACATTCATGGATAACGATGGCGAGGATCTGAGGGGCGTGAATACCGCAGAGGATTTGGCAGAATGTGAAGCGGTGATGCGGGCGAGAAAAGCTGTTTGATTATTCAGCAATTGATTTGTTGCTTTACTGGGGCATTTCATTTGGATAGAAGATAAATCCATGGTGATAGATTGGTTGTTCCGTAATCCTATTACGGCAAGATTGTAATGGAGAAGTGTATGCAGCATAAACCTTTCGGTCCTTACGAACGATATTTTAAACGTCCTCAGGATTTCATATGTGCCTTCTTGGCTATTATTATCTTGTCTCCCATTCTTTCTGTAGTAGCTGTCCTTGTTAGAATCAAGTTGGGCAGTCCAATACTGTTTATACAGGAAAGACCAGGACGGGGTGGGAAGACATTTAAACTATACAAGTTTCGTACGATGCTTCTTCCCAAAGACGGAGTGATCAACCCAGCGCAGGATGCTGCCCGTTTGACTTCGTTTGGCAGGAAGCTTCGTTCTTCTTCGCTTGACGAATTACCGGAATTAATCAATATTCTCAAAGGTGATATGGCTGTGGTAGGACCACGCCCACTGTTGGTACAGTATTTGGACCGATATAATGATCACCAGGCTCGTAGACATGAGGTGCGGCCAGGGTTTACAGGATTGGCCCAGGTACATGGACGCAATGCCATAAACTGGGAAGATAAATTTGAGTGGGATGTTAAGTATGTGGACCATATCACTTTCTTGGGTGATTGGGCTATAATCATTGCGACGATAAGGACAGTATGGAAACGGGAAGGAATTCATTCGGAAGACTCGAGCACCATGGCGGAATTCATGGGAACGGGGACATCAAAATGAAGTTGACTATTATCGGAGCATCCGGACACGGGAAAGTGGCGGCCGACATTGCAAAACTGAATGGCTACGACATAATTGAGTTTTTGGACGATGATATTAGACTTACATCTTGTGGAGGATATCCTGTTGTAGGGAGGACGAGTGCGAGCGTTGAAGGTGAGGTATTTATTGCGATTGGCAATCCTGCTGTTCGCAAACGCCTTTCATGTAACAGAAAACCTATTACGCTGATTCACCCGAATGCTGTAATATCTGAAGATGTAATAATTGGCGATGGAACGATTGTTATGGCAGGAACGGTCATAAACCCTGGCGCAAAGATAGGACGTGGATGCATTATAAATACTTCAAGTTCTATCGATCACGATTGCCGTATTGATGATTTTGTTCATATTGCTGTTGGAGCACATTTATGTGGAACAGTTATCGTTGGAAGCAATACGTGGATTGGCGCAGGAGCGACTGTTTGCAATAACATTA
>JAFWBZ010000017.1 GCA_017537105.1 Clostridia bacterium
CACTGCTGGTGCTGCTGCTGGTCGGCGTCCCTGTCGCCCATGCCGGCGTTCCGCAGTTGTCCGGTCGGCTGATTCCCGCGGCAAAGCAAGCCGCCGTGTGCATGACCAACGGAGACTATGCGGGTATGGCCGCGGCGCTGCCCTTTGCCGGGACGGGGCCGGACGCCTCGGAATGGAAGAAATTCGCGAACAGCTATTCCTTCTCCGGACGTGCTCAGACGGAATACGCGGTGGCATTCTGGAGCGGCGACAGCTGGGCCGTCGCGGTGCCCCTGCAGGTGCCCGACAGCGGCGGCGTCGAGGTCCTGGTGCTGCTGAGCCGGGACGGCGCGGGATTTTCCGGCTATCGGCACGCCACCTGGTCGCAGGTGGACGCAGGAATCCACGCCAGCGATCACGTCATCTGGGACCGGGAATACGTGAGCGCCGCGCCGCAGGTGTTTGCGGACTGACGGCAAACTGCTTTTCATGGGTTCCTATTCGAAGGGGGCTGCCTCGCGCTGGAGGCAGCCCCCTTTGAATGATCCTGTTGTTCGCCACCGCGGTCACAGCGCCGTCAGCTTCCCGCCGTCCATGCGGTAGATCCGGTCCGCATAGCGCCGCGCCTCCTCCTCGTGGGATACCAGCAGCACGGCCTTGCCCTCGCCGTGCGCGGCGTCCCGCAGCGCGGAAAGCGCGCGTATGGTGTTTTCGTCGTCGAGGTCGCCGGTGGGCTCATCCGCAAGCAGCACCTCCGGATTCTGGGTCAGCGCCCGGGCAATTGCCATGCGGCGCAGCTCTCCGCCGGAAAGCTCCGCCGGTCGCGCGTCCCGAAGCGCCGCGATCCCCAGCGCGTCCATCCATCGCTCAGCCTCCAAACGGCGCTCGTTGCCGTTGTACAGGAGTCCCGGCAGCAGGATGTTTTCCCACACCGTCAGACTGTCGATGGCGCTCCTGCCCTGCGGCACGACGCCGATTCGCGCGTTGCGCAGGCGCGACAGCACGCCGTCGTCCAGTCGGTACAGCTCCGCATCTCCCAGCCACACGCTGCCCTCGTCGGGCCGCAGCAGGCCGGAGAGCATGTGCAGCAGCGTGGTCTTGCCGGAGCCGGAGCGGCCCATGAGTACGGTCACCTCGCCGGGATGCAGCTCCAGGCAGACCTCCCGCACCGCATAGAAGTGGTTGGCCTGTCCCGTCCTTCGGAAGTATCGTTTGCTCAACTTTTCTGCCCGCAGAATCATGTCATGCCCCCTCCCGCAGCGTCGTGCCCGGGTCGGTCCGGCTCAGCCGGTACGCCGCCCAGCCCCCCGCCAGCGCGCCGATGACCAGTGTGGCCGCCAGCGTGCCCGCAGCCAATGCCAGCACCGCTCCGGCATGGGGCGTGAGGTATGGCAATCCCAATCGGCTCTCGATCAGCGTCGTGAACGGAAACACCACGGCTGCAGCCGCTGCAATGCCCGCAAGCCCGCCCAACAGGCTGCACAGCGCAGTCTCAGAAAGGATCAACCGGCTCAGGCCCCGCCGGGAGGTCCCCAGCAGCCGAAGCACGGCAAACTCGCGCCTGCGCTCATGGATCATCATCGCAAAGGCGACGAGCAGTATCGCCAGAGCCATCACCCAAACCACGCCGACCAGCAGCGCGATCGTGCGGGAAATGCCCGCCAGGCTGTCGGAGACGCCGGTGATCATGCTGCGGGTGCGCACGGCGGTGGCCTTGCGCACGTGGCCGTTCAGCTTGCTGTTGACGGCATCGACGTCATAGCCGTCGCGGACCTTGACATAAATGGCGGAGATCCTCTCCCGGCCGTCGCTGGTGATTTTGTGCGAAACGCCCTTGGCCTCCGCCGCCGCCAGCAGCGCCTTCATGGTGTCCATGGTGCAATAGACCGCCGTGTCCAGCCCTGTTCCCGTCCGCGCCAGCCGCGCCACCACGTGACAGCGCTGGTCGTACACGCGCATGATCTCCCCGACATCCGCCGTCACCAGGCAGCCCACGACCAGGTCCATGTCTCCGAGCTCGCGGGCATAGCTCTGTTCGATCCACGGCTTTACGACATAGTCCGACTCCGGGTCGACGCCGATCACCTGGACCTTGATCGAGCAGCAGTCTGCCTTCAGGGAGGCGAGGAACGTCTGCGGCGCCGCGATCTCCACGCCCTCCACCTCCCGGACGCGATCCAGCGCGGAGGCATCCATGTAGTAGGCGCCGGCGGTGCCCTGGAGCAGCAGGTTCTTGAAGCTCACCTTGCTCTCCGCCTCCGCCGGCAGCACGATGATGTCCGCGCCGAGGCGCGCCTCAAGGCTGTTCAGGCCGCTCTGCAGGGAGCGGACCACCACGGAGCCACCGAACACGGACAGCGCCAGTAGCGCGCTCAGCAGGATCATGGCCGCGGTGCGGCCCGGCCTGCGCATCAGATTTTTGATCGGCAGTTGGCTCGCCTTCATCGCGGAATCACCTCGCCTTCCTGCGCTCGATCCACCAGCCCGTCAGCGCAGCCATCAGCGCCAGCACACACAGCAGGATCATCGCGGGCCGCATCAGGGCGCGGCAGCGCATGGTGGCCATGCCGCAGAGCGATATTATCGTTCCCGGCGTCAGGATACCCAGAAGCGCCGTCGGCGCCATGGCCAGGGACAGCCCGGCCCGTCGCCCGTGATCCCGTGCAAATAGCGCCAGCAGCGACTGCGCCGCCAGCAGCGCGCCCACGCCCATGAGCATGCGCCCCGCCCAGTGGCACGCGCCGAAGCTGCCATCATCGTGCACGCAGGGACCCAGGAAGGTCTGGCTCCCGACGGCGATGAGCAGCGCGAGCGCCAACGTCACGCAGGCCGGTATGGAAAACTCTTTCATTCAAAGGCCTCTCAATCCACAAAGTTTTCGTTGACGATCTCCCGCGCCACCCGGCCGTGCTCCAGCACGACGGTGCGCTGGGCGGCTTCCGCCACCTCCGGGTCGTGGGTCACCACGATGAGCGTGGTTCCCTCGCGGTGCAGCTGCCGGAACAGGTCCAGCACGATGTTCTCG
>JAFWBZ010000234.1 GCA_017537105.1 Clostridia bacterium
GCGCATCCGCGTTGAACACCGCGTCGATGAAGTCCTCGTGGAGGTTGGTGGCGTCCCGGGTGAAGTACAGTGCGGAGTAGATGTTTGTGGCGCGGTCGTCGAAGGTGGGAAACATAAAGCCCAGCTCCGGCGCGGCCACCACCCAGTCGGGGTTGAGGGCGTGGAAGTCATTGTCCTCGGCGCAGTAGCGCAGTGCAGACTTGGTCAGCTTGACCGGGCAGACGGAGACCAGCATGTACTGGAAGACCTCCTCCGAGATCACGTCCGCCTTGTGTTCGTCCGCGTGGCGGAAGGGCACGTCGTAGGCGTCGTGCATCATGAGGATCAGGTAGTTGCCCTCCAGGTCCAGGCTTTCGATGATCTTCCGGCACAGCGCCTCCACGCCGCTGTCCACCGTCAGCGCCGTGTTGTTCAGGCCCATCAGCAGGCCGTGGGCCTCGCCTTCCATCACCTGGTCCGGGCGGAATTCCACCTCGATCAGGTTGCGCCCGGGCACGCCGGCCAGCGTGCGCTTGAAGATGGCCAGGTATTTCTCCACCTCCTCCTGGGGGAAGGAGAGCAGCGGGCGGTGGAAGGTGGAGACGATCTCATGCTTTTCGTTGACGTAGCAGCCCCGCACGCAGCTGATGGCGTTTTTGTCCGGATTGAAGCGGCGGCGGATTTCGGCAATCTCTTTTCTGTTCATAAATAACCTCGTCGTGTGGTGATGAAAATGGAATCCAGGGAAGATTATAGCATGGATTCCCGGCACAATTTTGACGGCAGTGGGGGAATGAAGTTAATTCGCGGCGCACTTGACGAAAGACCCGTGGACGTACTATAATGGGAGCGTGAAAGGGGGACACAGATATGAAACAGATGATGAAGATCCTGGCGCTTGCAGTGGCGCTCACACTGCTGTGCGCGGCGTTCGGCGCCTTCGCCGAGGCGTTCAATCCCCGGCAGATCGACTTTTGCAACGAATACGTGACGTTGCGCGCCAAGCCCAGCAGCTCTTCGAAGGCGCTGGATCGCGTGCCGCTGGGCGATGTGGTGATGGCATCGCCGTACAACTCTGAATTCAGCTACTGCTGCTACAACGGACAGTACGGCTATATCAAGAGGCAGTACCTGTCCTCGAGTATCCACACCTATTCCGACGGGCGCTTCCGCGTGGCGCGGTGCAACAGCTACATCTCCCTTCGGAGCATGCCCATCACCAGCGCGACCGTGCTGGCCAAGGTGCCGCTGGGCGCGACCTTCGATGCGATCTTTTATGCCGACGGCGGCTATGATCCCAACGCCTTTGCCTACGTGCGGTACAATGGCATGTACGGCTGGGTGCTGTGGAGGTACCTGGAATACATCTCCTATCCCGGCGCGCAGTGAGTCGGGAAGGTCGCGGGACGAGAACGGCGTTTCTCGTCCCGCGTTCTCGTTGAGGGGCCGTGCCGCGCGGGAGCGCGGAAAGACGATGCGGCAACTTGACGCGGGATGGGGATAGAAGGAGGAGGACAGGCCTTGGCGAGACAGAATATCTATGACGACGAGGCGTTCTTCGATCGCTTCAAAACGCTTCGCGGCAATGCGATCAATTTCAACGACTGCATCGAGCATCCGATCATCACATCGATGCTGCCGGACGTTCGGGGAAAGGACATACTGGACATCGGCTGCGGCATGGGACAGCACGCAAAGCAATATGCCGACATGGGAGCGCGTTCGGTCTTGGGAATCGATATCTCCGAAAAGATGCTGGATTTTGCAAGAAAGCATCATGCGACACAGAATATCACCTATCAGCGGCTGGCGATGGAGGACATCGCGGAGCTGGACGGGCGGTTTGACTTGATCACCAGCTCCCTGGCCTTTGACTACGCTGAGGATCTCGGAGAGCTGATGGCAGGGATTGGCAACCGCATGCGGGAGGACGGCAAGCTGGTATTCAGCATGTCCCATCCCATGGCGACGGCGTGGGATGGCACCTATGATCGCTATACGCGATCAGAATCCGGGGAACGCCTCTATGCCAACATCGGGAACTACTTTGCGGAGGGCCGCAGGGTGGTCAAATGGGTTGTGGTGGAGGCGTATGAGTTCTATCACCGAACCCTTGCCAGCATTATCCATGCGATCACCGAAGCGGGCCTGGTCATCGAAGACTGCCAGGAATCGCGGGTTTCGGAGGAGCTGAGGAATCAATATCCGGATCTGTTCGGGGGAACGATCCATCGGCCGGACTTCATCTTTTTCCGATGCAGAAAGGGCCTGTGACCGGAGGGGGCGGAGGGCTGCTTTCCCGTTGCTCTCCGCGACTGAAAAGCCCTTCGGACTGCCATCAAAGCGAGGCGGTCCGAAGGGCTTCTGTCGTGCGGAGACGGCCGAAATCCGATCACCCGATGTGCAGGATCATCGAGGCGAAGGAGAAGTAGATCAGCAGACTCAGCACGTCCACGATGGTGGTGATGAACGGGCTGGCCATCACGGCGGGGTCGAGGCCGGCACGCTTGGCCAGCATCGGCAGCGTGCAGCCGACCATCTTGGCGATGACGATGGTGCAGAGCATGGTGACGCACACGGTGAGCGCCACGGGAGCGCTCAGCTTGTCCAGCGTCATCAACTTGACGAAGTTGGCGGCGGTCAGCGTGACGCCGCAGAGGATGGCCACGCGGAACTCCTTCCAGACCACGCGGAAGATGTCTGAGAACTCCACCTCGCCCAGCGACAGCGCGCGGATGACGGTGACCGAGGCCTGGGAGCCGGAGTTGCCGCCGGTATCCATCATCATGGGGATGTAGGCAATGAGCATCGGGAACAGGGCCAGGGCGTCCTCGAAGCGGGTGATGACGATGCCGGTAAAGGTGGCCGAGACCATCAGCAGCAGCAGCCAGGGGATGCGGTTCTTCCAGATCTCGAACACGCTGGTCTTGAGATAGGGCTTGTCCGACGGCGTGATGGCGGCCATCTTCGCGATATCCTCGCTGGCCTCCTCCTCCATGATGTCCATGGCGTCGTCGACGGTGATGATGCCGACCAGTCGTCCCTCGGTGTCTACGACGGGCAGCGAGGAGAAGTCGTACTTCGACATGGTCTGCACGGCGGTCTCCTGGTCGTCCTGGGTGGTGACGCTGATGACCGAGGGCGCCATCAGGTTTTCGCAGCGCTCGTCGGGCTTGGCGAGGATCAGGGCGCGGATGGTGACCGTGCCCATCAGGTGATACTTGTCGTCGGTGACGTAGCAGGTGTTGATGGTCTCCTTGTCCACGCCGGTGGCGCGGATCAGCGCGATGGCGTCGGCGGCGGTCATCTCCGGCCGCAGGGAGACGAACTCGGTGGTCATGACCGAGCCGGCCGAGTCGTCCGGGTACTTCAGGATCTCGTTGATGCGCTTGCGCGTGTCGGCGTCGGCCTGCTGCATGAGTCGGCGCACCAGGCCTGCGGGCATCTCCTCGATCAGGTCGACGGTGTCGTCCATGTACAGCTCGTCCAGCACGGCCTTCAATTCATTGTCGGAGAAGCTCTTGATAAGCCCCTCCTTCTCGTCGCCGTCCATCTCGACGAAGGTATCCGCCGCCAGGTCCTTGGGCAGCAACCGGAACAGTGCCGGCTGCATCTCCATGGGCAGATCGCCCAGGATGCTGGCGATGTCCGCGGGATACATGGTCGACATCAGGTCGCGCAACGATGAAAACTTCTTTTCTTCCACCAATTTGCGGAAGGTTTCCTCGAGAATTTCCGTCCTCTCCTTCATGGGATTTCCTCCAATCATTGCATTTCAAGGGAAGGCCTGGGCATGGCGCGCGGCTTTCCCGTCGACGGCGCGGGCCGTCAGCAATTATGGCAGGCGTTGTGACACTGCGGAGGGGAACTATCCGGATGGGTCAACGAACAAAAACGGACGCCGAACCGCCGGGATAATTGTCCGCCTGTGTGTCGCATCTACTGCCAGCGTCCATTTCGTTCACCTCGATCATACTGGATTTGAATGGGCAACAAGAGAAATCATCCGCGCCCAAACGGACGCGGATGATGATACGCGGGATTCATTCGCACCGTTCGAGCTTCAGCTTCGCAGGGCAAGGTAACTTCGCCGTCGGTGAAGTTATCCCCAGCCTCGCGGGGATGGCGCGCCTTTCACCAAGGATTCGAGGCGGGCCACGCGTGAAATTGCGTTAGACGGTACCTTGTGCTTCGATATCGCCTGTTCAACCATCTGATGGTGTCTCCACCACTTCGCGGCAGCAATCCATATCCCTGCGGTAGCCTTACTTACCGGATTTTCGATTCCTATTTTAGAGCAAGCATCCGCGTTTGTCAACAGGTCGAAATGAAAAGATTGCGGGAAATCGAAAATGAAAAGATTGCGGGAAATCGGGCGAGCCGGAAGACGGATGCGGGCAATCTTCCGCGTTCCTGCAAAGCTGCGCCTTCTGCGCAGCGACAGAGATTGATTTCCGGAGCAGTCTATGCTATCATGAATCCGACAAAATCAGGCAAAGCGAGGCGCAAACCATGGCGATTGAGACGAAGAAGGACCTCAGAAACCAGGTGATGTACTCCGTATTCGTGCGCAACCACTCCGAAGCGGGCACCTTGGAGGCGGTTCGGGCGGACCTGCCGCGCATCCGCGGGCTGGGCGTGGACGTGATCTGGCTTATGCCCATCCATCCCATCGGCGTGGTCGGGCGCAAGGGGACGGTGGGCTCGCCCTACGCCATCCGGGACTACCGAGAGATCGACCCGGCTTACGGTACCCGGGACGACCTGCGCCGCCTTGCGGACGACGCCCGTGCGTTGGGCATGCGGCTGATCATCGATGTGGTGTACAACCACACCTCGCCGGATTCATGGCTGGCGCAGCACCATCCCGAGTGGTTCTGGCACCGGCCCGACGGCAGCCTCGGCAACCGATTCGGCGACTGGTCGGACGTGGTGGATCTGGACTACGCCCACCCGGGCCTGTGGGACTACCAGATCGAGACGCTTAAGATGTGGGCGGAGATCGTGGACGGCTTCCGCTGCGATGTGGCCTCGCTGGTGCCGCTGGCGTTCTGGCAGCGGGTGCGGCGGGAGGTGGCCCAGGTGCGGCCGGACGCGCTGTGGCTGGCGGAGTCGGTGGAGCCGGGGTTCGTCGCCGCCGCCCGCGCCCGAGGCCTGAACGCGCTGTCGGATTCCGAGATCTTCCAGGCGTTCGACGTTGCCTACGACTATGACGCCTTCCCTTGGCTGAAGGCGTATCTCGGCGGGCGCGGCCCGCTGTCCGGATGGCTGGAGCGGCTGAACGCCCAGGAGTACACCTACCCGGACAACTACGTCAAGCTGCGCTTTCTGGAGAACCACGACAACTCCCGGGCGCACTTTGTGCTGCCGGATCCGAAGGCGCTGCGCAGCTGGACGGCGTTTATGTATTTCCAGAAGGGCATGACGCTGCTCTACGCCGGGCAGGAGCGGGCGGCACGCCACCTGCCGCGGCTGTTTGAGAAGGATCCCGTGGACTGGTCGGCGGGGGAGGACCTGTCGCTGCTTTTGCGGGCGCTGTCCCGGATGAAGCGGGCCCCGCTGTTCGCGGAGGGCAGCTTCCGGGCCGAGGCGCGGGCCAACGCCATCTATGCCGAGTACCGTTGGAACGGCCGCTGCGCGGCGGGCGTCTTTCCGGTAGACGGCAGGCCCGGACTGGTGCCGCTGGACGTGCCGGACGGCGCGTATCCGGACCTCGTCACCGGCGAGACGGTGGAGGTGCACCACGGGCGCGCGTCGCTGGACGGCGAAGCGGCGGTGTTCGAGGTGAAGTGACGCGGCGGGACGTCGACAAGTTAACAAGGGCTGTGCTATGATAGAAGCCGAAGGAAACGGAGAAGGGCAACGGGCGAAGTGGAACGGAAGTACGATCTGACGAGCGGGAGCATCCTGCGCAAGCTGCTGCTGGTGGCGGTGCCCATCATGGGCACGCAGCTGATGCAGATGGCCTACAACCTGGTGGACGTGGCCTATCTGGGGCGCGTGGGCAGCGATGCCGTGGCGGCCTCCAGCACGGCGGGATTCTACCTGTGGCTGTCCAACGCCTTCCTGCTGCTGGGGCGGATGGGCGCGGAGATCGGCGTGTCCCAGGCGCTGGGGCGCGGCGACGGAGACGACGCCCGCCGCTATGCCCGGGGCGCGGTGTGGCTGGCGGTATCGCTGGGCATGGCGTTCGGACTGGCGATGATCCTGCTGCGCGCGCCGCTGATCGGCTTCTTTCGCCTGAAGGAGCAGAACGTGGTGGCGGAGGCGCGGCGCTATCTGGTCATCACGTCGCTGGCGATGCCCTTTGCGTTCCTGTCCGCCGCGGGCAATGCGGTATTCACGGCCTCGGGCAACTCCCGCATGCCCTTTGTGATCAACAGCGTGGGGCTGGTGTTCAACATGATCCTGGACCCGGTGCTGATCTTCGGAGCGAAGCTGGGCGTGATCGGCGCGGCGACGGCCACGGCCTCGGCCCAGGTGTTCGTGTGCATACTGGCGATGGTCGCGCTGAAGCGGGCAAAGCACCGTCCCTTTGAAACCATCCGGCTGCTGAAGCGGCCCGACTGGGTACACATCCGGCAGATGTTGCGGTGGTCGGTGCCGGTGGCGCTGGAGAGCCTGTTCTACACCTTTTTGTCCATGCTGACGACGCGGCTCGTGGCCTCCTACGGCGCGGGGCCCGTGGCGGCGGTGGATGTGGGCACGCAGATCGAATCGCTTTCGTGGCTCGTGGGCGGCGGTTTCGGCTCGGCAGTCACGGCCTTCATCGGCCAGAATTACGGCGCGCGGCGACAGGACCGCATCGACCGCTGCGTGCGAAGCTCGCTCCTGGTCATGACCGGCTGGGGCGTGCTGGTGTCACTGGCGCTGTACTTCCTGGGCGGGGCGATGTTCCTGGTGTTCCTGCCGGATCGCTCGCTGCTGCCGGTGGGCGCGCTGTATTTGCGGATCATGGCCTTTTCGGAGCTGTTTCTGTGCGTCGAGGGCGTGGCCAGCGGCGCGTTTCGCGGCTGCGGCCAGACCCGGCAGTCCGCGGTGGCCAGCATCTGCGCCAACATCTCCCGGGTGATCCTGGCCTACGCCCTTTCCCGGACCTCGCTGGGCATCGCGGGGGTGTTCTGGGGCATCACGATTTCCACGGATGTCCGGGTGCTGTGGATCGTGATCTGGTACTTCAAGACCCGGCACAAATTTGCCTGTAACGCGGAGGCGGCATGATTATTCTCGGCATCGATCCGGGCCTGGCGACGCTGGGCTACGGCGTGATTGAAGTGGTGAACGACAGGCGGCGGATGGTCACCTTCGGCACGCTGACCACCCCAGCGGGGGAGCCCATGCCCCAGCGGCTTCGGGCTATCTTCCAGGGCATGAATCAGCTGATGGACATCTACCGGCCCGACGATGTGGCCTTCGAGGAGCTGTTCTTCTCGAAGAACATCACCACTGGCATGGCGGTCTCCGCCGCCCGGGGCGTGGCGCTGGTGGCTGTGGTGCAGCGCACCGACAACCTGTATGAGTACACGCCCATGCAGATCAAGCAGGCCGTCACCGGCTACGGCGGCGCGGACAAGCGCCAGGTGCAGCAGATGGTGAAGATGCTTCTGAACATGCAGGAGATCGCCCGCCCCGACGACGCCGCCGACGCGCTGGCCGTGGCCCTGACCCATGCCAACTCCATGCACATGAAGAAGATGTTCCGAATCCAGTAGGATGCGGGCAGCGCCTGCTCTGCGCATCGGTTTCTTTCAATAGTCCCTTTCAGGAGGAATGCACATGTTTGCGCACTTTGACGGCATCGTCGCCGAAAAGAACCCGGATTCCATCGTGTTGGACGTGAACGGCGTGGGCTACCTGCTGTTCGTCAGCGGCGCCACGCTGCAGATGTGCCCGCCGGTGGGCGAGCGGATGAAGCTCTACAGCGTCTTGAACGTCCGGGAGGACGCCATGGAGCTGTTCGGCTTCTACAGCCGGGAGGAGAAGGCCATGTACGAACGCCTGAAGGGCGTCAGCGGCGTGGGCAGTCGCACCGCGCTGCAGATTCTCTCGTCGCTGAGCGTGCGGGACCTGTCCATCGCGCTGGTGTCCGGCGACGCCGCCGCGCTGACCCGGGTGCCCGGCATCGGCAAGAAGACCGCGCAGCGGCTGGTGCTCGAATTGAAGGACAAGGTGGATGACGAGCAGCTGACCGGCATGGGGGCGTCCGTCGCGCCGAAGCAGACCGGCGGCCCCGAGGGAGAGGCCGTGGCCGCGCTGGTGGCGCTGGGCTACTCCTCCTCCGAGGCTGCGAAGGCCATCTCCCGCGTCGCCGGTCAGACCGACAAGACCGACGAATTGATCTTCCTGGCGCTGAAGAGTCTGGGATGATGGACGGGGCACTGCATGGGCGCGATTTGATCGCGCCTTTTTCGTCCCCGAAATACAGAGGGGAAGGAAACGCTCGTATTCCGAAAACAGATGGCATCCCGGCCCTGCCGCCCGCCTTGCCGGTTAGTCCGCTGGAGGAGTGGCATATTTTTCCCGACCGTGAATATATATTTCCATCGACACACTCGAGGTGATGGAAATGGACATGACGGAAATCGAACTGCTGCACGATCTTAGGATGCCGCTTCAGCTCATACAGTCCAGCGCGCAGATGATCGGCGCGGCGCTGGAGGATTCCTCGCTGGACGTGCGGATGTACCTGGACATGCTGAATGCCTCGGCGGGGCAAATGCGCCGCATGCTGGACGGGGTGATGGCGGATTGCAAGCGCGACGCGCGGGTGGAGCCGCCACGGCTGC
This sequence comes from Clostridia bacterium, assembly GCA_017537105.1. Taxonomy (GTDB): domain Bacteria; phylum Bacillota; class Clostridia; order Christensenellales; family Aristaeellaceae; genus UBA2862. The sequence continues at coordinate 8,766 of JAFWBZ010000234.1, forward strand.
GGCGCGTGGACGCAGCGGCCTGCCTGCGGACACTGTGCCTGCGCTGCCGGGCCCATGCGGACCTGTGCGGCGTCGCGCTGCGTTGCACGGGCAACGTGGCGGCACTGACGGTGGCGACGGACGAGGATCTGCTGTCTCGCATCGTGTTGAACCTGATCGCCAACGCCCTGCAGGCGACGCCCCGGGGCGGGCACGTGGAGGTGCGGCTGACCGCGCTGGGGGACTGCTTTGAAGTCAGCGTTGAGGACGACGGAGCGGGCATCGATCCGGAGCGGCTGCCCTACGTGTTTCTGCGCGGGGAGACCGGGGATGGCTTTGGCTTTGGCCTGTCTGCCGCCCGGGACTGCGCCCGCCGGCTGGGTGGTGAGCTGAGCGCCGCCTCGGAACCGGGGCGGGGCAGCGTGTTCACGCTGCGGTTGCCCGTGCGGGAGCAGTTGGCGTCGTGAAAAAGGCTGCGGGAAGCCTGTATAATTGACAAAAAAGGTCCCCCACAACGCCAATGCCGTGCGCTGTGGGGGACCTTGCATAGGTATGTCGATCAGACGGCCTTGCCTGCGGCCATCGCCTCTTCATGCAGCCGTTCAAGCTCGCCGGGGCGGAAGAAGGTCGGATAGCGCTCCACGATGGCGATGCGGTGCGAGAGGGCATACTCGCTCAGGTGGTCGGCCATTGCACGGCTCGCAGCGTCGGGATCCCGTAGGCGCAGCGCGTCATAGATGGCGGTGTGGTGGATCACGACCATGTTCTCGCGAATGGTGGAGGTGCGCAGGTTGCGCACGCGGTCCAGGTGCAGCAGCCCCGCGAGGAAGAACGCATTCAGATTCGGGCGATCGGCGATGGCAAACAGCAGATCGTGAAAGTGGTTATCCTCCTGAATCAGGTCAGCGATCCTCGCCCGCTGGTCATAGAAGGCCTGCAGCTCGAGGCTGTTGGACAGCTGCTCGAAGTCCGCCTCCGTGGCGCGGACGCAGACCTCGTGGACGATGTCCTTTTCCACCGCGCGTCGAACGAAGTTGGCGTTGTCCGCCATGCGAAAGTCCACATAGCTCACCATGCTGCCGGACTGCGGATAGACCTCGACGATCCGCTCGCGCTCCAGCCGAAGGATCGCCTCGCGGACGGGCGTCCGGCTGATCTGAAGCTGGTCGCAGATGTCCTGGAGGTTCAGAAAGGTTCCCGGCTCCAGCTCACAGAAGACAATGCTGTCCCGCAGCGTATTGTAGGCGTATTCCTGGGCGCTTTCGCCCGGGTTGCGCGGCCTGATGATCATTTTCACACGCTCCGTCCCGTTTTGGCAACTTCCTGATTTCAATCGTACAGCAAGGCGATCTTGCGAATGGAGGGATCGCGGGAATCCATGAAGTCAAATGCCTCCTGGGCCTTCAGGAAGGGGAAGGTGTGGGAGACGCTTCCCTCCAGCGAGAGTTTGCCCGCGTTGATCATGTCGATGGCATCCTGGAAGTGCCGGTAGTGCAGGCGGGAGCCCATGATGTCCATCTCCTTGGCGGTGATCAGGAACTGGGTGACCGGCGAGGGATTGTTGGAGAAGCCCATCGTCACGATGCGGCCCGCGTTGCCGGTGGCCTGCAGCAGGGACATCAGCGAATCGGGCAGGCCGGCGGCGTCGATGGAGACCGTGGAGCCGTGGCCGTCGGTCAGCGCCCGTACCGCTTCGGTGAGATCCTCCCGGCGGGTGTTTACGGCGGCATCCGCGCCGTTCTGCAGGGCCTCCTGGAGCTTTTCGTCCACGACGTCCGCGACGATGATCCGGGCGCCGGAGTGCCGGGCTACCTTGAGAATGCTGCTGCCCAGCGCGCCGCAGCCCAACAGCAGGAGCGTATCGTCGGGCTGCAGCCGTGCACGGGAGCAACTTTGCACGGCGATGGTCATGGGCTCGATCATCACGGCGTCGGCGTCGGAAAGGTCTTCGGGAACCAGATAGCAGTCGGCAGCCGGCACCGTGACGTACTCGCGATAGCCGCCGTCGATGTGTACGCCGCGGACCCGCAGGTTGTCACAGACATTTCCGCGCCCGTGCAGGCAGGGCCAGCAGTGGCCGCAGCTGGTGACCTCGTCGATGATGACGCGATCGCCGGGCTTCACCCGGGTCACGCCGGGCATCACTTTTTCCACGATGCCCACGACCTCGTGGCCGATGATGCGCGGGTAGGTGGCGGCGGCATTGGTGCCGTGATAGATGCCCACGTCGGAGCCGCAGATGCCGGTGGACCGGATCTTGACCAGCACGTCATTGGTCTCGGAGAGCTCAGGCATGGGGAGGTCGACGATTTTCAGAACGTTGGGCTTTTCGATCATGATTCCCTTCATGGATGTTCACCTTTCCCTTCCCGTTGTTGGAGTGCATTGGAGAAGTGCGCCTTGGGCCTCAGTGGTTGCAGCTTCGCAGGATCATGCCTATGATCGGAAGCGAGAAAACACCTTCCTTAACATTCTAATATATCAGTATCCGAATGTCAATGGGAAATCCAAGAATGTGGATAGAATTTGCATGGCAATCGGGGCCGGCGTTTTACGCATGATGCTGACGCCCTTCACGTGGATGCCGGAATGGGCATAGGATGCGGCGTGAAGGGAGCGTGGAAGGCATGGATTATGCAATCATCGGAGGGGATGCGCGCATGGCCAGTCTCGCAGAGCAGCTGCGGCGGTCAGGCCATCGCGCACAGCAGCTGTTGACCGGCGGAGAGGATGCCCGCGCCGTGATGGAAGCGCCCGACCACATCCGTGGGGCGTCAGGCATTGTCGTGAACTGTCCGCCCAGGGTTCGCGGTACGAGGATGTCCCTGGGAGACGTGCTCGCGCTGGCCGGGCGGGAGGCGAGGATTTTCCTCTGCGGGCCGAAGTCCCCGGAAACTGTCGATAAAAAGATCACCGATCTGTGGGCGGACGAGGCCTTGCAACGCGACAACGCCCGTCTGACCGCGGAGGGTGCGGTGGCCGCGATCATGCGGGCGGGCAGCCGCAGCATCGGGGACATGGCCTGCGCGGTGATCGGCTGGGGCCGCGTGGGCAGCGCGCTGGGGGAACTGTTGGTGGCCATGGGCGCGCGAGTCGTCGTGGCGTCCCGCACGCGGGCACACCGAAACCGGGCCATCGAGCGCGGCGCGGAGGCGGTGTCCCTGGAGGCGCTTCCGGAGGTGCTTCCGGGAATGGATGCCGTCTTTTCGACGCCGCCGTCCACGGTGCTGAATGAAGAAGTGCTTTCCCGCGTGAATCCGGAGGCGCTGATCGTGGACCTGGCGAGTCCGCCCTACGGCGTCGATTTGCATGCAGCCTGGGCGCTGGGGCTGCGGGCCTGGAGAGAGCCGGGACTTCCGGGAAGGTATTGTCCGGAGAGCGCAGGCATGGCGCTTCTGCGCGCGATAGAGAGAGCGGGGGGATTGCAGTGATTGATCTGGAGGGCGTGCGCATCGGCTGCGCGATGACGGGTTCCTTCTGTACTTTTAAAGAGGCGTTTGCCGCGTGGAGGACGCTTCGGGAGCGCGGGGCGGATTTGCTGCCGATCCTTTCCCTGAATGCAGCGACGACGGATACGCGCTTTGGCCGCGCGGCGGATCATCTGCGCACCTTTGAGGAAATCTGCGGGAAACCTGTGGTGCGTACCCTCGCCCAAGCGGAGCCCATCGGCCCCAAAAAGCTGCTGGATGTGCTCGCGATCATGCCTTGCACCGGAAATACGCTGGCCAAGCTGGCTGCAGGCATCGCAGACACGCCGGTGACACTTGCGGCAAAATCCCACCTGCGCAACGGCAGGCCAGTGGTCATCGCCATTTCCACCAACGATGCCCTGGGAAGAAATGCAAAGAACATCGGCGCGCTGTTGGCGGCAAAGCACATCTGTTTTGTGCCGTTCCGGCAGGACGACAGTCTAGAAAAACCGAATTCCGTCATTTCTGCATTTGATTTGCTGACGGAGACCGTCAAATCGGCGCTGGAGGGACGCCAATTGCAGCCGCTGCTGCGGTAAAAGGAAATATATGACGAAAAATCCGGTAGAAATGTTATAAAGTTGTAATTTCTGAAAAAGTGGCTTGACAAGAGGAAAGGGGTTTGATATACTAATCAAGCTGTCAGCGAGCGGGGCCGGAAAACGGCGCGTTTCGCGGCGGCGCGAACCTTGAAAACGATACAGAGAGAAGAGAGACGCGAAAAAGATTTCGCGGGCGTGAAGCGGATCTGCGGCGAGGCCCCGGGAGGGGAAGAGCGGAGAAGCGGAGCGCAAAGAACAGTCAGATTCGAAGAGTGAAA
>JAFWBZ010000235.1 GCA_017537105.1 Clostridia bacterium
GCATCGTGTGGTACAACACCGAGATCCTGGAGGAGGCCGGCGTCGACTACACCACCATCAAGACCTGGGATGACTATCATGAGGCCGGCAAGGTCGTTCTGGAGAAGACCGGCAAGCCCATGTGCACCTGGGAGTCCAAGGACTGCTGGAGCATCTATCCGCTGGTCAACCAGCACGGCGGCGACTGGTTGACGCCCGACAACGAGGTCCGCATGGACGAGCAGGTCGTCATCGACACGCTGGCCTTCATGCGCAGCATGCTGGACGACGGCACCGCGGTGGCCTGCCCGGGCGGCAACCATCACTCCGAGGAATACTACGGCTGGATGGACCAGGGCGGATGCGCCTCCGTGTCCATGCCGTTCTGGTATCTGAACCGCTTCACCGACTACATGCCCGACCTGGCCGGAAAGATGAAGGTTGCCCCGATGCCCCTGTGGTCCGACGGCGGCCACAAGTCCGCGCAGATGGGCGGCACCGGCACCGCGGTGGTGAAGACCAGCGAGCACGTGGACATCGCCAAGCAGTGGCTGGCCTACGCGACGCTGAGCTTCGAAGGCTGCGTCAACACCTGGCTGATCCTGGGCTTCGATCCGATCATGACCGACGTCTACGGCTCCGAGGAGATGAAGGCGCCCAACAAGTTCTTCGACTACTATGACGACACCATCTTCGACATGCTCAAGACCGTGCTGGACGACATTCCGGACACCTGCCTGACCGAGTACTTCCCGGCGGCTGCCGACATCGTCCGCAATCAGATGGCCTACGACCTGGTCATGAGCGACAAGTCGCCTGAAGACATCGCCAGGGAATGCGCCGAGGAGCTGCGCGATCAGATCTTCTGATCCCCGCTTCCCGTCCCGACAGATAGCCGAAGGGGGAATCACCCCTTTCGGCTATCCCCATTCTAACTCCCCTCTGACGAGGAGGTCTTCCGCATGCAAAAGCAGTCTTCATCCAAAAAGCTCCACGGCAATCCGCTCACCAATCCCAAGGTGGTGCCCTATGTGTTTGTGGCGCCCTTTGTGATTTACTTTCTCCTGGTCTTCCTCTATCCCACCATCGCCACGGTCCTGATGAGCTTCCAGCGCATCGACGGGCCGACGCAGGTGACCTACATCGGCTTCAAGAATTACGAGCGGCTGTTCAGCCGCAACTTCATCCAGGCGCTGCAGACGACGACCCGCTACGCCATATGGGATGTCATCGTGCTGACCTCGGTGCCGCTGCTGTTCGCCGTGCTGCTGCATTCGGGGCTGGTGAAGTTCGCGAGCTTTTTCAAGTCGCTGTTCTTCATCCCGGCGCTGACCAGCATCATTGTGGCGGGCATCGTGTTCCGCCTGGCCTTCGGCACCCTGCCCACGGCCCCCGTAAACCGGCTGGTCTCCCTGTTCGGCCAGGAGCCCCGCGACTGGCTGATGTACGCCGGCACGGGCAACCTGGTGTTGATCGTCCTCACGCTGTGGCGATGGATGGGCGTCAACATCATCTACTATCTCTCCGGCATACAGTCCATCCCCACCGACCTCTACGAGGCCGCCGAGATTGACGGTGCCGGCAGCATCGCCAAGTTCTTTCACGTGACGCTTCCCGGAATCAAACCGGTGCTGATATACGTCATCACCATCACGGTGCTCGGCGGCTTTTCCATGTTCACGGAATCCGTCGCCCTGTGGCAGCAGAACAACCCCGGCGGCGTGGGTCGCACCATCGTGGGATACATGTACATGATGGGCTTCTACAAGAGCAACATGGGCATGGCCTCAGCCGTGGGCCTGACGCTGCTGGTCATCGTGGTGCTGGTCAACATGATCCAACTGGTCCTGATGGGCTTTTTCAGAAAGGAGGACTGAGCATGCAAAGCAAGCGCTATATCGACTGGCGAAGGACGACCCTGACCGTGCTGGCCACGGGACTGATGGTCATTGCCGCGCTCATCGCCATGCTCCCCTTCGCGTTCATGTTCCTGAGCTCCCTGAAGCCGGGCCAGGAGATGCTGCGCAAGGGCCTGAGCCTTACCTTCGAGCCGGGCATTTCCTCCTTTAAGAACTACGCCGCCCTGAACACCTATCGCGACGGCATCTACTGGCAGTGGTACAAGTCCAGCGCAATCATCATGCTGATCCAGACCGTCATCGGCCTGTTCTTCGGCTCCCTGGTCGGCTACGGACTCGCCATGTACGACTTCAAGGGGAAGAATGCCATCTTCACCGTCGTCCTGGTGGTCATGATGATCCCCTTTGAAATCCTGCTGCTCCCGCTGTACCGCATGCTGATCCGCACGCACCTGACGGACACGTACTTCGGCGTGGTGCTGCCCTACCTGGTGCCGCCCTTCATGGTGTTCTTCTTCCGGCAATACGTGCTGGGCCTGCCCCGGGAGCTGTTGGAGGCCGGGCGCATTGACGGCTGCACCGACTACGGCGTGTTCTTCCGCATCATGGTTCCCATCATGATCCCCGCATTCGGCGCCATGGCCATATTGTCCTGCATGAACAGCTGGAACAACCTGCTGTGGCCCCTGATCGTGCTGAGCACCAACGAAAAGTTTACCATCCCGATCGGCATGGGCACGACGATCACCCCCTACGGCAACGCCTTTGACGTGCTGATGCCCGGCGCGGTCATGGCCGTCGTGCCGATCGTCATCATCTATCTCTTCGCCCAGAAGACCTTCATCGCAGGCCTGACCGCAGGCAGCGTCAAGGGTTGACGGGGACCAGATTTTATACTATCATCTGTCTTAGGCTTTGTCATAAGGAGACATGCGTATGAAGAGAGCTTCCATGATACTGGACAGGGACTACCGGATCGGGCGGATCGATCCCCGCATCTATGGTTCATTCATTGAGCACCTCGGTCGCGCGGTCTATGGCGGCATCTATGAGCCCGGGCACCCGATGGCCGACGCGCAGGGCTTCCGGAGGGATGTGCTGGACTTCGTGGGCCGGATGGGCGTGCCGGTGGTGCGCTATCCGGGCGGAAATTTCGTCTCCGGCTTCCACTGGGAGGATTCCGTGGGGCCCAAGGAGCTGCGGCCGAAGCGCCTGGACCTGGCCTGGTTCACCACAGAGACCAACGAGGTGGGGCTGCATGAGTTCGCCGACTGGGCGTCAAAGGCCGGCTCCGAGGTGATGTATGCCGTCAACCTGGGCACACGCGGCCCGGAAAACGCCCGCGACATCGTGGAATACGCCAATCATCCGGGCGGCAGCAAGTACTCCGACATGCGCATCGCCAACGGGCGGAAGGAGCCCTTCGGCATCCACCTGTGGTGCCTCGGCAACGAGATGGACGGCCCCTGGCAGATGGGACAGAAGACCGCATGGGAGTATGGACGCATCGCCAACGAGGCCGCCAAGATGATGAAGTGGGTGGACCCCTCCATCGAACTGGTGGCCAGCGGCTCCTCCTCCTCCGAGATGCCCACCTTCGGCGACTGGGAACTGACGATGCTGAACGAATGCTACGACAACATCGACTACGTCTCCCTGCACCGCTACTACGGCAATCCCACCAACGACACGCCCGGCTTCCTGGCCCGCACCATGGACCTCGACGACTTCATCAAGTCCGTCGTGTCCATCTGTGACGCCGTGAAGGGCAAGAAGCACAGCCGGAAGCAGGTCAACCTGTCCTTCGACGAGTGGAACGTCTGGTATCACTCCAACGAGCAGGACAAGGAGATCTGGAAGCGCGGCAAGTGGGGCCCTGCCCTGCCCCTGCTGGAGGATGTCTACAACTTTGAGGACGCGCTGCTGGCGGGATCGATGCTGATCACCTTCCTGCGCAACGCCGACCGCGTCAGGATCGCCTGCCTGGCGCAGCTGGTCAACGTCATCGCACCGATCATGACCCGGAACGGCGGCCCCTGCTGGGCGCAGACCATCTTCTATCCCTTCATGCACGCCTCGAAGTACGGCCGCGGAACCTCGCTGCGGGCCATCGTTCACACGCCCGTGTACGACTGCGCGGACTATGAAGGCGTGCCGGTGATCGATGCCACGGCAACGCTGTCCGAGGAGGAAGACGCGGTGACGGTCTTCTGCGTCAACCGCGACATGTCCGAGGATTTCGAGCTGAACCTGGACCTGCGCGGCTTCGGGCCGATGCGGCTTTCGTCGCACATCCTGCTGCACCACGACGACACCAAGGCCGTCAACACCGAGGACAACCCGATGAACGTGGCGCCCTGCGCCGGTCCCGGCGGCACGGTGGACGGCGGGCGTGCCAGCGTCCGGCTGCCGGCGCTGAGCTGGAATGTCCTGCGGTTTACGCGGGCGTGATCGGAAAGTCGAATACAGTGCAACGCGGGCGGAACCCTTCTCCGGGGTTCCGCCCGCGCCGTTGTTTTTGGGGAATCATTGCTTCCCAACGGTGTATTTATTGCGCTCAGTTCAGCTTCAAATCGCCGTCCTTCACCCAGCCCATCCGCCGGACGACGGCGTGGATGGCCAGCGAAAGCACCGCGGGAAGGACAAAGGAGATCATGACGAGGCCGATCCAGTCCATCGCCGTGATGGCGGACTTCGCGCCGGAGGCGACGTCGTTGATCCATCCGGTGTACACGCCAATCTGTCCCACCAAGCCGCAGGTGCCCATGCCGGAGGACACCGGCGCGCCGTTCATGCGCAGCCTGAACAGGCAGGTAGCAATGGGGCCGGTGATGGCCGAGGTCAGCGCCGGCGCGATCCAGATCCGGGGGTTCCGGACGATGTTGCCCATCTGCAGCATCGAAGTGCCGATGCCCTGGGACAGCAGCCCGCCCCAGCGGTTTTCCCGGAAGGAGATCGCGGCAAAGCCCACCATCTGCGCGCAGCAGCCCGCCACCGCGGCGCCGCCCGCCAATCCCGTCAGGCCCAGCGCGGCGCAGATGGCTGCGGAGGAGATGGGCAGCGTCAGCGCCATGCCCACCAGCACGGACACCAGAATGCCCATCAGGAAGGGCTGGAGCTCTGTGGCCCACTTGATCAGGTCTCCCACCCGGGTCGCCGCGCGGCCCAGCGCCGGCGCGATCAGCCAGGACAGGCAGATGCCGACGCCGATCGTCACCAGTGGGGTCACCAGGATGTCCACCGGCGTCTCCTTGGATATGGCCTTGCCGCACTCTGCCGCGACAATGGCGACCACCAGCACCGCCAGCGGTCCGCCCGTGCCGCCCAGCGCGTTGGAGGCAAAGCCCACCGAGATCATCGAAAACAGCACCAGCGGCGGGCACTTCAGCGCGTAGCCGATGGCCACGGCCATCGCGGGACCGCTCATGGCCGAGGCAATGCCGCCCACGGTGTACTCCACGCCGGCGACGGTCGCCACCGGCACGGTGAGGAACGGGATGTGAAACTGCGTGCCGATGGTGTTGATGATCGTGCCGATCAACAGCGAGCAGAACAGGCCCTGCGCCATTGCGCCCAGTGCGTCGATGCCATAGCGCCTCAGCGAGATCTGAATGTCCTTTCGCTTCAGGAACTCCCGGATTTTCTCCATGTGCTTTCCCCTCCGTGTCCCGCGGGCCAGCCGCGGCCATATCGTACTATCGAAGCGTGAACCGGTACAACGGCAGCGTCAGATCCTCCGACAGCCGGACGCAGGTCCCGCTCCTGCCGTAGTGCTCCACCAGCGCCGCGCTGACCTGTCGGGCGGCGTCCGTGCCGGTAAAGAATACCGTCGCCTTTCCCTCCGAATCCAGCTGTCGCACCGCGTTGGTGAGGCCCTCTGCGGCGTCCTTTGCGGTATACTTCGAAGCGCTGTAGTAATAGTTCCCGTCCACTGATGCGGCGTAGTCGCCGTCCGGGCACACCGCCTGGTCCCAGCTGCGGCTGCTGCCGAAGCTGGAGGCGGGCAGGTTGAAGAACGTGTGCTCGATCGCGCCGCCGCTGCCGACCCTGTCGTCCCAGGTGAGGTCCACCACGTACCACAGGCCGTTCAGCCGAATCAGGTTCCACGCGTGTCCCTTGGCGTTCTTCGAATCCCGGGTGGTGGGGCCGCCCACCATCTCCACCTCCAGCCCGGCGAGCCGAGCCATCAGCCGGAAGGTATCGACGTAACCCGCGCACTGGCAGAGGCCGTTCAGGAAGAAGCCCCGGGCGTCGTCAACATTCTCTCCCTTCACCGAGGTGAGGTATTCGCAGTGGTCCAGGATGTAGTCGTGGATGGCCAGCTCCTTCTCCACATCCGTCATGCCCACCTTCAGCAGGCCCGCCACCGCGTCCCGCGCCCGCACGGCGACCTCCCGGGTCTCCCCTTCCAGCTGGTCTACGGTGCCCTTCTGCAGCGCCAGCAGCGCCGCGAGGCCGGGCTTCAGCTCAGCGCGCAGGTAGGCCGGCGAGGTTCCGTAGGCGACGGCGTCAAAGTAATTGCTGAACTTGTCGGAAATGTCCGTCAAATCCGACTTGGACAGGGTCAGCGACTGGAGCGACACACTGTCCGTGCCGGTGTAGATCATCCACCAATACAGGTCGATCAGGGCCTCGCGGCTTCCGATGTGCAGCGATGGCTGCGGCCAGCTCAGCGTGCGGGCGTCGATCACCAGCTCTGCGGGCTCCCGCGTCGGAACCGCGGTCGGCTGGATCGTGGGGCTCAGGGATACCGTTGCAGCAGGCGTCGCGGTGCTCTCCGGAGGATTCGAGGGCGGCTGCACCGGTCTACGACCGCAGGAGCGCAGAAGCACGGCAATGGCGATGGCCGCGACGATCACCGCCACCAAAAGCAACAGCTCCGCGCCCCGGCCCTTCCGCACAGGGAGCAGCCCGGACGCACGTCCACCCGCTGCCTGCGCGCCGAACCGGTACGGCCGGCGCTTTTCGCCCCGGCGCACGCGGACAACGCCGGTCCGCCTGCGCGGCTCCGGCCTGTCCCTTCCCTGCGACCGGAGCGTCCGCGCGGGTCGCGCGGTGCCCCTGCCTCCTCTGTATGCCAAATCCGTCGTCCCTCCCGGGCCTGTTTACGCGCACAAGGGCGCTCGCTTCCGCGTGTCGGCCTTCCCGGCTACGCCTGGCACTCCGCCGCGCCCAGCGATTCACCCTCGTTGAATCGGCGTGCGTTCTCCAGCGTCTCCGCGGCTATGGCCTGCAGCGCCTCCCGGGTAAAGAAGGCTTGATGTGAAGTCAACACCACGTTGGGAAACATCTGCAGCCGCGCGGTGACATCGTTGTTCAGGAAATCGTCCGAACGATCCGTGTACACGTTGGCGTCCTCGCCCTCGTACACGTCCAGCGCCACGGCGTGAAACTTACCCTGCTTCAGCGCCTCGATCAGCGCCTCGGTATCGATCAAGCCGCCCCGGGCCGTGTTGACCAGCATCGCAGAATCCTTCATGCGCGCGATGGCCCGGGCGTCGATCAGGTGATAGGTCCCGCCCTCTCCCGGAACCAGCGGTGCGTGGAGGGAGATGAGATCCGCCGACTCCAGCAGCTTTTCCCTGGACACGTAGGTCAGAAGCCCCTCCTGCTCCAGAGCCGGGTTGGGATAGGCGTCCCACGCGAGGACGGTCATGCCGAAGCCCTTGCAGATGCGGGCCATACACTGGCCGATGTTGCCGGTTCCCATGATGCCGGCCACCTTGTTGTGCAGGTTCAGGCCCAGCAGACCGCTCAGCGCAAAGTTGTTGTCGCGCACCTTGTTGACCGCCTTGTGCAGCCTGCGGTTCGCGGTCATCAGAATCGACATGGCGTGTTCCGCCACCGCGTAGGGCGAATAGGAGGGCACGCGGGCCACCTTGATCCCACACTCCCTGGCCGCCTGGAGATCCACGTTGTTGTAGCCCGCGCACCGCAGCAGGATCAGCCTGATGCCGCAGGTCTTCAGGGTCTCCACGGCGCTTCGGGGACACGAGTCGTTGACAAAGATGCACACGGCGTCAAAACCGTCCGCAAGGTTCGCCGTCTCGGGCGTCAGCCGCACGCTGAAGTACCGGATTTCACAGTTGTACGTCCCCTCCCCGCGGTCCTTGGCCAACTCACTGAAGAACAGCCGGTCGTATTCCTTCGTGCCGAAGAACGCGATGCGCAGCAACGGCACAACCCTTCGGTCCCGCAGCTTCTCGTCCAGCACCGTGCGAACGGCCTCCAGCGCGGCCTCCTCGTCTCCGCCCTCGGCGGTGATTTCCAGCCGGGATCCCCTGCCCGCATGCAGCGCCAGAATCTCCAGCACGTTGCCGCCGCTCGCGGTTTTGCCGTTGCACTCGATCACGATTGCGAGGTCAGGCCGACGCAAACCTGGGCGAGAAACGCCGCGGGTCGCGCATGCATGCCGAGCGCGTTCGTCACTTCATAGGTCATCTTCTTCATGGATCTGCCTCCCGGAGGTTGCGTTTGGCGTTCGTTTCCGCATCTTCCATTATATAGCATTGCAAAAAAAAACGCCAGCCATTCTCCGCCTGTTCATAAAAATACCCATTTTGCGACAATTCATCTCTTTTCCCGCCGGGGGAATCATGCTATAATGATTCTGCAACCGGCACGCAGCGCGGTTGGCCGGGTCGGCGGCTCCCGAAGGGACTGACGCCGACAATCAGATGATGATTAGGCAACCGGCGCGCCGCGCGGTTGGTCGGGTCGGCGGCTCCCGAGGGGTTCGACGCCGACAATCAGACGAAGACCAGAGCGAACTTGACGACAGCTTCTATGCGCGGCAGGAGGTGAAGCGATGCATTCGTGGTTGACGGACGCAGGAATCGACGCCGCCGAGACGATCCGGCCGGTTCCGCAGCAGCGCATACGGGAAAAGATCGACCAGTACATGAGCCGCCGCGACTACCCGGCGGTGGAGCGGCATCTGCTCTACTGGCTGGAGGAGGCCCGCATGGGGCACGACCTTCGCAGACAACTGATGATTCAGAACGAACTGGTGGGACACTATCGCAAGACCGGCGAACGGGAAAAGGCCCTCGCCTCCGCCGACGAGGCGCTAAAGCTGCTGGATGCCCTCGACTTCGGCCGGACCGTCAGCGCAGGAACCACCTGCGTCAACATCGCCACGGCCTTCTGCGCCTTTGGCGAACACAGCCGCGCATTGGAACTCTTCGAGCGGGCCCGGACGGGCTACGAGCAGGAGGACACCGATCCCCGCCTGCTCGGCGGCCTCTACAATAACATGGCGCTGGCTTATGCCGCGCTGGGGCGCTGGCGGGAGGCGCAAGCGCTGTACGACCATGCGATGGACGCCATGGCCGAGGTGCCGGGCGGCGCACTGGAGCAGGCCATCACCTGCCTGAATCGCGCCAACGCCCTGGAGGCGGAGCTGGGCATGGAGACGGCGGAGCCGCGCATCTTCGATCTGCTGGATCGGGCTTCAGAGCTCCTGGAGAACCCCGACGCCCCCATGGACGGCTACTACGCCTTTGTTTGTGAAAAGTGCGCGCCCTCCTTCGAATACTACGGCTATTTTCTGGAGGCGGAGCACCTGAGGGAGGAGGCGCGGCGCATCTATGAACGGACTTGAGCTTTCCCGGGCCTATTTCGAACAGTTCGGCTGGCCGATGCTCGAGGAGCGCTTCCCCGAACTGCTGCCCGTGATCGCCGCCGGGCTCTTCGGCAGCGGATCGGAGTGCTTCGGGTTCGACGACGAACTCTCCCGGGACCACGACTTCGAGCCGGGCTTCATGCTCCTCCTGCCGGGTGAGGACGTGGTGGACCGGCAGACCGCCTTCCGGCTGGAGCGCGCCTACGCCGGGCTGCCCCGGGAATTCATGGGGCTGCGGCGGGGCCTGATGGCCCCGGTGGGCGGCCCGCGCCGCGGCGTGCTGCGTGCGGAGGAATTCTTTCAATCAAAGGTGGGCGCGTCCGACGGCATCCTGACGCTTGGACAGTGGCTGGAGCTGCCGGACTACGCGCTGGCGGAGGCGGTCAACGGCGAGATCTTCCACGACGGTTCCGGCGAGGTCACCCGCATTCGGGATGCCCTTGCCCACTATCCCGAAGAGGTCCGCCGCAAGAAGCTGGCGGGACAGCTGCTGCTGATGGCCCAGGCCGGCCAGTACAACTATCCGCGATGCCTGGCCCACGGCGAGACCGGCGCAGCCCAGCTGGCCGTGGCGGAATTTGTGCGTTCGGCCATGCAAACGGTGTTTTTGCTGAACGATACCTATCAGCCCTATTACAAGTGGAGCTTCCGCGCCATGCGCTCGCTCCCGAGGCTCTCGCTGCTGGCGGAGCTGCTCGAATACCTGCTGACCACGGACAACGACGAGGAAATCGCCGACGCCAAGCGGGAGGTCATCGAGGGCATCTGCGGGGATGTGATCGACGAGCTGCAGCGGCAGGATCTCACCCGGGCTACCTGCGGCGACCTGGAAAAACACGCCTATTCCGTCAACGACGGCATCGCCGACGCACAACTGCGCAACCTGCACGTGCTGGCGGCGGTGTGAGGGCAGAGCAAGAGAGGAAAACCTATGAAACTGCATGGACTGCAAAAGATGACGCTGCTGGACTTCCCGGGACGGGTGGCCTGCACGGTGTTCTTGGGCGGCTGTGATTTTCGCTGCCCCTTCTGCCACAACTACGAGTTGGTGGACGGCTCCACTCCGCCCATCATGGAGGATTCCGAACTGTTCGCGTTTCTGGAAAAGCGCCGCGGGCTGCTGGACGGCGTGGCTATTACCGGCGGCGAGCCCTGCCTGCGGCCCGAGTTGCCCGACTTCATGCGCCGCATCAGGGACATGGGCTACGGCGTGAAGCTGGACACCAACGGCACGCACCCCGCCCTGCTCCGGACCATTCTGGAGGAAGGTCTCGCCGACTACGTGGCCATGGACATCAAGAACCGCCCGGAGAAGTACGCGCAGACCGTCGGCCTGCCCGCCGTGGACCTCGTGCCGGTCCGGGAGAGCGTCTCCCTGCTGATGCATGGCGGCATCGAATATGAGTTCCGC
>JAFWBZ010000236.1 GCA_017537105.1 Clostridia bacterium
CCTCCCCTGGCCCTGCGTTTCCGCGCAGTTCGCGCTCGAGCCGCATTCTTCGGGTTTGACCGGCCGCCCGCACGGGCGGCGCCGGTCGCATGGCGCCCGGAAGCGGCTTTCTTTTGTTCTCTATTCTCCATGATATACTCCTGTTCGTCGCGCTTCTGCATCGCTGGTCCTTCGGATGACGCACGACCGCCACGGTATTCTTTCCCTGTATATATTATAGCGTTTCGGCATTTTTCCCGCAACCGGAAGGGAGAGATATTCAAAATATTGTCCCAGTTTCGCATACAAAACGCCGTCACCCGGACGGCGCTATGCAACCAAAGGAAGGAAACTATCGAATGAACAGCTCGGCGACGAACACCACCGCGCAGCACAGCACGGACACCTGAAAGAGGCTGCCCCCAAACCAGGCGAGGCCGAGCCCTGCCGCCAGCGCCAGCGCCGCGGAGACGGGACTCTGCGTGGCGGAGAGGATGGCGGGAAAGGTCATCACCGCCAGGGTGACATAGGGCACGTAATACAGGAACGAGCGGATGGTCCGGTTGGTGATCTCCCTCCGGATCAGCGTCAGGGGCAGCACGCGGATCGCATAGGAAATGGCCCACATGCCCAGGATGTACAGATACACGTTACGCTGCATGGTCCTCCCCCTTTCCCTCCGTGCGCTCCACCGGGAACAGCAGCGCCGCCGCCAGCGAGATGACCACCGTGAGCAGGATGATCTTCATGCCCGCAGAGATGCCGTCAAACCACGAGAGCGCATTGAGCGCCCAGCTCAGCGCAAAGCTGACGATCACCAGGCCGGCCACGATGGGATTCTTCCGCGCAGGCGGCACGAAGATGGACATGAACATGCCGTACAGTCCCACCGACAGCGCGCTCACCACGCGCAGCGGCAGCACGTTGCCCAGCACCACGCCCATTAGCGTGCCCAGCGCCCAGCCGGGGGTGGCCACGGCGGCCATGCCGTAGTTGTAATAGGGATTCAGCCGCCCCTCCACGGAGACGGAGACGCCGAAGATCTCATCGGTGATCCACAGGCCCATCAGCATGCGATGGCGCAAGGGCAGCGCGGGATCCACCTTCTGGGACAGTGCCGTGGACATCAGCAGATAGCGGGCATTGGCGATGGCCTCCATCACGATGACCTCGATGTAGCTCGCGCCCGCCGCGATCAGCGTAAAACCGATGTACTGCCCCGCGGAGGCCATGATCAGCGCGCTGGCCACGGTGGCCTGGGCGGCGGTCATGCCGGCGTTCTTCGCGGCGATGCCCAGGGCGATGGACACGGCAAAATAGCCCAGCATGATGGGTATGCCGTCCCGCATGCCCTTGAAAAACCATTTTCTGCGGTCGGTCAGCATGGGTATACGATCTCCCTTGATGATATACGCTGTTACTATATTACACCGGTTCGCGCCATTCTCCAAGGCGGTGATTGTAAAAAAGCTGCATAAACGCGCATTGTATGCGTCGTTTATGCAGCCTTCCTCCCGGATGCGGCCGATGCCACGATCAGCCTTGCAGAAGTCCCTTCAGCCAATTCTCCAATGAAGGCAGCGACTCGCCCTCGCCAAATGAGGGCGCATCCTCGATTCCCCACTCAGAAAAATCCTGATGCCGCACATGTGCGCCGATGGTTTCGGCGATTTGCCACACCGGAGCGTCAGATGAAAAGTCCTCATCTATACCCGTGAAGATGCTGATCTTGTAGAGCAGGCCGTCCAGCCCTGTCGTCGCGATGCCGTAGAGCTCACTCTGCCCCGAGGGAACCATGTTTCGATAGATCAAAATCTCCCGTTCTCCGTCCATGCGCGTATGCCAGTCCGCCGTGGGTTCTTCCTGTGTCCTCGCCTTAAACTGCTCGTAGGTCATCTGCTCCGGCTGGAACACACGCATTTGCAAGGTAAAATCTGTACTGCCGCCGATGAGCACATAACCCTGCGTCTGGTCTGTGGCATCCACACCGAAGTCCACGTAGTCAGCGGGCACTGGAAATGTCACGCCGCCATAGGTGTAGCCCACGTAGGCCCAGCCTTTGTCGGCCTGCAACAAATCGTCGCCGCCAGCAATGGCAACACACGGGAGCAGCAGCACAACCAGTGCGGGCAGCATTATGCGAAGTATACGCTTCATTGTTCCATCTCCACGAAACCATCTATCGTCCTCGTTCATTCAAGGCTTCCATTTACAGCCGCTTCAGGAACCGCTCCAGCCGGTCCATGGCCTCGGAGAGATTTGCAAGGGAGCTCGCATAGCACATGCGGACGAAGCCCTCGCCGCCCGCGCCAAAGGCGGAGCCCGGAATGGCGGCCACGTGTTCCTCCGTCAGGAAGCGCGCACAGAAG
Source organism: Clostridia bacterium (assembly GCA_017537105.1). Classification (GTDB taxonomy): domain Bacteria; phylum Bacillota; class Clostridia; order Christensenellales; family Aristaeellaceae; genus UBA2862. Next base: position 2,349 of record JAFWBZ010000236.1, read on the forward strand.
TCGGCGGAGCTCATGCCGGTGGAGCGGATGCAGGGAAACATGTAAAACGCGCCCCTGGGTTCGAAGCAGTCCAGCCCCGCGCCGCGCAGCTTGTCCAGCAGGAAGCGGCGGCGGTAGTCGTAGTCGCGGCACATCGCAGCGATGTCGCCGTCGCCGTCGCGCATGGCCTCCACCGCCGCGTACTGGCTGGTGGTGGGCGCGCACATGATGGCATACTGGTGAATCTTCAGCATCTGGCGGATCAGCTCCCGGGGGCCGCAGACGTAACCCAGCCGCCAGCCGGTCATGGCGTAGCTCTTGGAAAAGCCGTTGACCACCAGCGTGCGCTCGTACATCCCCGGGACACTCGCGATGGACACATGGTGCCCGCCGTAGGTCAGCTCCGCGTAGATTTCGTCAGAGAGCACGACGATGTTGGTGCCCCGAAGCACCTCTGCGATGGCCTCCAGGTCGGCGCGCTCCATAATGGCGCCGGTGGGATTGTTCGGGAAGGGCAGCACCAGCAGCTTCGTGCGGGGCGTGATGGCAGCCCGCAACGCCTCGGCGGTCAGCCGGAACTCGTCCTCGGCCTTCGTCTCCACGAACACCGGCACGCCGCCCGCCAGCTGCACGATGGGCCCGTAGCACACGAAGGAAGGGACGGGGATGATCACCTCGTCTCCCTCCGAGACGATGGCGCGCACGGCGATGTCGATGCCTTCGCTTCCGCCGACGGTGACGATCATCTGCTTCATCGGATCGTAGGTCAGGCTGAAGCGGCGGAACAGGTACTTCGAGATCTCCTGCCGCAGTGTCGCCAGGCCCGCGTTGGAGGTGTACTTGGTAAAGCCCTTCTCCAGCGCGTACACGCCCGCGTCCCGGATGTGCCAGGGTGTCACGAAGTCCGGTTCGCCCACGCCCAGGGAGATGGCGTCGTCGGTGTTCATGTTCTCCAGCAGGTCGAAGAACTTGCGGATGCCCGAGGGGGCCACGCCCTTGATGCGGGGCGACAGGGCGGAATCATAGTCGATCATACGAACAGCATCCTCTCTTCCTGCTCGGGCAGCTTGGCGAACACGTGGTTCTTCTCCTTGTACTTCTTCAGGATGAAGTGGGTGGCCGTGCCGGTGACGCCCTCGATGATGGCCAGTCGCGCGTGCACGAACTCGGCCACGGCCTTGAGCGACCGACCGGTGATGGTCACGGCCAGGTCGTAGTCGCCGGACATCAGGTACAGCGATTCGACCTCCTCGTACTGGTAGATGCGCTCGGCGATGCGGTCAAAGCCGTCGCCGCGCTGCGGGGCGATGCGCACCTCGATCAGGGCGGTCACGATCTCGTCGTCGGTCTTGGTCCA
>JAFWBZ010000237.1 GCA_017537105.1 Clostridia bacterium
ATTGATGTTTCCTTCCTTTCTGTTTGTCGAAATGGTTATCCCTTCACCGCGCCCGCCATGAAGCCCTTTTCAAAGTACTTCTGCACGAACGGGTAAACGATCAGCATCGGGGCCGCAGCCACGATAATGGACGAGAACTTGATCATCTCGGTGACCTTGTTCAGCTCGGCGAAGCCGCCGGAGATCGTGGAGGCCTGGGAGGCGCTGACGGAGCTCTTGATCAGCACGTTGCGCAGCACCAGGGGCAGCGGGGCCTTCTCCGCGCCGGTCAGGTAGATCAGGGCGGTGAACCAGTCGTTCCAGTAGGCCACCATGCAGAACACCACCATGACCGCCATGATGGGCATCGACAGCGGAATGACGATGCGCAGGAAGGTCTTGAGCTTCGAGCAGCCGTCGATCTCCGAGGCCTCGATCAGCTCGTGGGGGATGCTGTTCTGGAAGTAGTTGCGCACGATGATCATGTTGCCCACGCCGACGCCGCCGGGCAGGAACAGCGCCCACATGTTGTTGATCAGGCCGGTCTGCTTGACCACCAGGTAGGTGGGCACCAGGCCGCCGCCGAAGTACATCGTGATGATGAAGAACAAGCTCAGCAGCTTGCGGCCGGGCAGGTCCTTCTGGGCCAGCGGGTAGGCCGAGATGTACAGCATCGTGACGGAGAAGACCGTGCCGATGACGGTGTACTTGATGGAGTTGGCGTAGCCCGTCAGGATGTTCGGGTCGGCGAATACGGCCTTGTAGCCGTCCAGCGTAAACCCGCTGGGCAGCAGGAAGGTCTTGCCCGCGTACACGTCATAGGGGTTGGAGAAGGAGGCGACCAGCACGTAGTACAGAGGATAGGCCACGATGAACAGCACGACCGCGGTGATCACGATCAGGATGATATCGCTGGTCCGCTCGGACAGGCCGGTGGAATTCTTTTGCTTTGCCATTCGCTCTGCACCTCCTTACACAAAGTTGACTTCCGACGTCTTGGACGCGATGGTGTTCACGATGAACAGCAGGATCAGGTTGACCGCCGTGTTGAACAGGCCCACCGCCGTGGAATAGCTGTACTTGGCGTTTTCGATACCCTGCTGGTACACGTACACCGCGATGACGTCCGAGGTCGCCTTGTTCAGGTCCGTCTGCAGCAGCCAGACCTTCTCGAAGCCGACGTTCATCAGCGAGCCCGCGCTCATGATCAGGTTCAGAATCGCCATGGGCAGCAGCGCCGGAACGTCCACGTTCATGATGCGCTGGAACATCGAGGCGCCGTCCACCTTGGCCGCCTCATACAGGCTGGTGTCCACGTTGGACAGCGTCGCCAGGTAGATGATGCAGCCCCAGCCGGCGTCCTGCCAGATGCCGGAGGCGATGTAGATCGTGCGGAACGCGCTCGATTCGGTCAAAAAGTCGATTTGAGTTCCCAGCAGCAGGTTGATCAGGCCGCCGGAGGGGCTCAGGAAGATGCGGATCATACCGCAGACAACCATGATCGAAATGAAGTGAGGCGCGTACAGCACCGTCTGCACCACGCGCTTGTAGCGCGGGAAGCGCAGCTGGTTGATGCACAGCGAGAGGATGATCGGCACCGGGAAGCCCCACAGCAGGCTGAAGAGGCTCAGCAGGATGGTGTTCTTGATCATGCGCCCGCAGGTCGGCGCGGTGAAGAAGCGCTCGAACCACTCCAGGCCCACCCACTTGCTGCCCAGGATGCCCCTGGACGCCTTGTAGTCCCTGAAGGCGATCTGGATGCCGTACATCGGGATGTACTTGTACACGATGG
>JAFWBZ010000018.1 GCA_017537105.1 Clostridia bacterium
CAAACTTTATATGGTTCCGTCCCAAGCAACAACATATCTATTTGCTCATCAAGGGAAAGGAGGAAACGGAAAGAAGCGAGATGCTCGAAAACACAAATCTGGATTTTGATTATCGAACGCGAGATCACGCCTACCGGATCAAGATCAGTGCATTGAAAGACTATCAGTTGAATCGGGAATTGTTGGAAGAAATGATTCTTGGGGCTATGGAATATCGAAATGTGAATGTGTGATTTCAAAGCGTTCCAGACGATGACGGTCTATTGAATTGACAGGGGGGAACATCTGCACACAGAGCCCGTCCCCTTTCTGGCAATCCAAAAGCGCTACAAATCAGCTCCCCCGCCCAACCGGGCGGGGGAGCCGTTTTCTTTCCGCAGCCGTCGCGCGCTGCCGTTTTCACCTTCCGCGTCTCGCGCCCCGTCACGCCTCGCCGTTGTAGAAGGCGTTGACGCCGTCGAAGAAGGCCATGATGTTCTCCCAGGGGGAGAGCGGCGGGATGTCGCAGCCGGAGGAGGGCACGAAGTTCCGGCGGGAGGCGCACTTGCGCATCAGCTCGATGGTGGCGGCCTTCACGGACTCGGGCGTGCCGTTGCGGAACTGGCTCGCGGGATCGACGTTGCCCATCACCAGGATGTCCTCCGGGATCTTGCCGACCATCTCGCCCATGTCGATGGCGTTGCCGAAGTGCAGCAGGCGGCAGCCGGTCTTCGCGATGGACTCCGTCTGGCGCAGCGTGTTGTTGCCGCAGTTGTGGTAGCCGATCAGGAATTCGTCGGTCTGGGTGGCCTCCACGATCCGCTTGACGTACGCGTGGGAGAACTCCTCCTCCAGCGCCGGGGAGAGGATGCCCGCCAGGGGCTCCGCCATCAGCACGCCGCAGGCGCCCACGGCCCGGTAGGCCTTGATGTAGTCGATGAGGAAGCGGGTCACCTTGTCCAGCACGATGTGCACCATGTCCGGCTCCTCGAGGCAGTAGACCATCGCGTCGGCGACGCCCATCAGGCGGCCGGCCAGCGAGAACGGGCCGATGGTGCCGGCGAACACCGGGCGGTCGTGGATCAGCTGCACGGCCTTTTCGATGGCGTCGATGTAGATCTGCGTGCGCCCCGTGCCCAGCGCGGGGATCTCCAATTCCTCCGCCTCGTCCTCGTCCTCGATGATGGCGCCCACCACCGTGGGGACCTCGTTGTCGGAGAAGCGGATCTTCGAGCCGAAGGCCTCCGCCTCCAGGGAGAGGTCCATCATGCTGACGGAGGCCGCCGCCTCGGGCGTGGCGTCCGCGACCAGCTTCATGGCCTGCGCCTGGAGATCGCTGGACGAGATCAGCTCCCGCACGGTGATTCCCATCTTCTGGATGGCCGGGAACGACAGCACCAGGAGGCCCTTTTTGCGCTCCAGCGCCAGCGTATCGTCGACCCACTGCATCATGTTCATGCCGCTATCCCTCATTTTCTGTTTTTTTGTTTCAGGTTTCCAGGAGCTCCTTCATGGCCCGGATGTAGTCCACGCCGCAGCCGCAGCAGCCGCCGATGTAGGACACGATGTCCAGCGCCGGCGCGACCTCCCGGGCGAAGGTCTGGGCGTCGTAGTCCTTCACGGTCTCGCCGCTGGCGTTCACCACCGGCACGCCCGCGTTGGGCTTGAAGATCAGCGGGATGTCCGTCTTCTCGGCGAACTCCCGGATCACCGGCAGCGCCAGGTCCGGCCCGAGGGAGCAGTTCATGCCGATGCCGTCGATGCCCAGCGGGCCCAGCGTGTCCACGATCTCCTGCACGGTGTTGCCCAGCAGCGTCCGCCCGCTCTTTTCAAAGGTCATGGCGCAGTAGACGGGCACGCCGTACTGCTTGGCCACGGTGGCGGCGATGCGCAGCATCTCGAGATCCATGAAGGTCATCAGCGTGATGCAGTCGGGCTTTTCCGCCATGCCCGCGCCGATCATCTCCTCGTAGATCTCCCGGCACTCGTCCTCCTCCATGTCGCCGTAGGGCTCCAGCAGCGTCGAAAGCGGGCCGGCGTCCAGCGACACCGTGGCCCGGGTGCCGATGACCTCCCGGGCGATCCGCACCGCGGCCTGCACCACCTGGGGCACCGTGAACTTGGAGGAGCGCTTCACGGCGGGGCCGTTGGCGCCGAAGGTGTTGGTCTGGATGATCTGCGCGCCGGCGTCCAGGAAGTCCTGCGCCAGCTCCCGCACCAGCTCGGGATGGGTGATGTTGTAGGTCCAGACCGGCGCCTTGGCGATGCCGTGCCGCTCCGCCTTTTCCCAAAGGCTGGTGCCCACCGCGCCGTCGAGGAGAACGACGTTGTTCTTCATGCGAAAGACCTCCTTTGCATGCAGTCCCGCGAGGATGCCCGGCGCCGGTCAGGAGACCAGCTTCTTGGCCACGACGGCGGCGGTGGCGGCGTCCTCGGTGTAGGCGTCCGCGCCGATGCGGTCGGCGAACTCCTGGGTGATGGGCGCGCCGCCCACCATGATCTTGATGTTGGGCCGGAAGTCCTGCTTATTCAGCTCGGCGACGATGTTTTCCATCGCCGGCATGGTGGTGGTCAGCAGCGCGGAGAGGCCCACCAGCTTGGTGTCCGGGTTCTCCCGCACGGTGCTGACGAAGGTGTCCGCGGTCACGTCCACGCCGAGGTCGATCACCTCGAAGCCGGCGGATTCGATCATCATGACCACCAGGTTCTTGCCGATGTCGTGCAAATCGCCCTCCACGGTGCCGATGACCATCTTGCCCATGGCGCTGGTGGCGCCCTCGGCCAGATAGGGCTTCAGCGTCGCCACGCCCTTCTTCATCGCCTTGGCGGTGATCAGCATCTCCGGCACGAAGATCTCGTTGCGGGTGAACCGCTCGCCCACGATGCTCATCGCCTCGATCATCGTGTTCAGGATGTCCTTGGGCGGGATGCCGCTGTCCACGGCCTCCTGCACCACGCCCGGAGTCAGCTTGGCCTTGCCTGCGAGAATGATGTTCTGCACGTCCTGTAGTGTCGCCATTGTGGAAACCTCCTTGTCGAAGCTGGTTGTTTGCAAGTGATCAATCGAGGTGGTAGACCTCTTCCATGTCCGACCAGAACTCGCCCTCCGCCCGGTCGTCCAGCGGCTGCATCAGCGGCTTCACCACGTCCCACCAGGCCTGGGTGTTGGGGTCGGCGGCCATCTTCGCCATGTCGGCGTCGAAGTCGTCGCCGTCGTACTCGAAGTAGGCGAACAGGTAGTCGCCGCGGCTGTAGATGGAGTAGTTGCGCAGGTGGCACGCCTTGATCATCTCGTTCACGCCGGGCATGGGATTGGCGTGCCACTTCTTGTAGGCGGCCAGCCCGTCGGGCTTGACCTTGATCATCTGACCGAATCTGAGCATGGGTCGAACCTCCTCGTCAATAGACCTTTCCGGCCTCGTCGAACAGCGCCTTCACGTTCTCCGGCGGCACGTCCGCCTGCAGCGCCTCGTGGCTGGGGGAGATGATCAGGCCCGTGGGGAAGATCTCGCGGAGCTCCCGCACGCGCTTGGCCACGTCCTCCGGCTTGCCGAAGGGCAGCAGGTCCTGGGTGTCCACGCCGCCGCAGAAGGCGACCTTGCCGTAGAACTTTTCCTTCAGGTTTTCGGGGTTCATGCCCGCGGCCTTCGCCTGGATGGGATGCACGATGTCCGCGCCGGCCTCGATGAGCAGCGGGATGGCATCCACGATGGAGCCGCAGGAGTGGTACACCACCTTCACGCCGTAGCTGTGGGCGATGTCGATCAGCCGCTTCGCGCCGGGGATGACGAACTCGCGCACCAGCTGGGGGGAGATCATCAGGCCGCGCTGGCTGCCCATGTCGTCGCCGATCAGTATGGCGTGCACCTTGCCCTTGGTGGCCTCCAGGAAGATGCGCAGCGCCTTCTCGTAGAAGGCCACGATGTGCTCGTCCACGTAGTGCACCATCTCCGGCTCGGCCACCATGTTCATCAGGGCCGTCTGCATGCCGAAGGCGGCGCAGAAGTCCTGGAAGTGGCAGGCCCACAGCATGCCCATGACGGTCTTGCCCTCGGGAGCCTCCGCCACCAGCCTGCGGCACAGCTCGGGGTCGATGTACTTCTCCGGGTCCGGCCAGGGGAAGTTCACCGCTTCGATGTCGTCCAGGTCCTCGCACTCGGCGAAGCAGCCGTCCGCCGTCAGCGTGCGGTGCTCGGTGTCCACGTTGGAGCCGTTCATGTACCAGTCAAACGCCGCGAAGATGGCGTTGCAGGTGGGGGAGTGATAGGGGATCTCCACGGCGTAGAAGTCGTCGCCCACGACCTTCTTGAGCTCCGAGGTACTGCTCACGCCGTAGTATTTGCACAGCTTCTCCGCCTCCTCCGGCGTGGGGTCGCCCAGCCAGCATGCGGGGCGGTCCACCGGCTCGTAGGCGAGGGTCTTGTAGAATCTCTCCAGGCTGGTCATCGTGAAACTCCCTTCTGTGGAGGGCGTCGCGTCCCCACATTCGTCGTTCAACCTCATGATAGCAAAGCGCCCGGACGAATGCACTATACAAATGCAAGATGCTGTTGTATATTTTCAATATTGTCCTTCATTTTCCTGCATTCTGGGGGCGCTGTTCGTTATTTTCTTGATTTGTCCGGCTCAGGCCTTTCCGGAGCCCTGCTTCGCCGCGCGCAGCCGGAAGGGGAAGCCGCCGCTGCCCATCCGGGTGGACATGATCAGCACGATCAGCAGCAGCGCGCCCCAGATGAGGCTGGCGTAGTAGGTGTTCAGGTTGGAGAACATGTTGACGCCGGTGGCGATGATCTGTATGGTGACGATGGCGATCAGCACGTTGCCGATCTTGCCCATGCCGCCGTTCGGCAGCACGCCCGCCAGCACCAGGATCAGTATGCAGCGCATCACGTAGGAGGTGCCGTAGTCCGCCTTGGCGCCGGCCATGGTGGAGATCATGATCAGGCAGCCGATGCAGCAGATCACGTCGCAGAGCACGTAGGTGCCGATGACCATCCGCCGGGTGTTGACGGCGGAGAACTGGGCGGCCTTGATGTTGGTGCCCACCATGTACAGCTTTTCACCGTACACCGTGTGCTGCAGCAGGAACATGCACACCAGGAAGACCACCAGGAAGATCAACAGCGGCACCGGCAGGAAGCCGAACAGGTACTTGTGGCCGATCTCGGTGTACAGCGCCGGCAGGCCCTTGACGGAGTTGCCGTTGGTGAGGGCGACGGAGAGGCCGGTCCACACCAGCTGCATGGAGATGGTGGCCATCACCGGCGGGATGTCCAGCCCGGCCACCAGCAGGCCGTTGATGACGCCGCCCACCGTTGCGATGCACAGCGCGATCAGTATGCCCACCAGGATCACGCCGACCTGGGAGGCGCCGTCCGCGTGGGCGCTCATATAGCGCACCGCCATGATGGTGGCGAAGTCGCCCAGCGCCATGAAGGACATGTCCATCTTGCCGCAGATGAAGCAGAACATCAGGCCCAGCGTGATCACGCCGTACTCGGGGAACTGCATGGCCATGCCGAGCCACACGTCGCCCTTCCACATGAGGTTACCCTTCAGGATCGTGAAGAACAGCAGCGTCACCGCCATCAGGCCCAGCAACATGTAGGTATAACTGTTTTTTTCCAGATTCTTGCGCTTCATATCCCGTCACCTCCGTCAATGCTTGCGCCGCGCCTGGAGCGCCGACACGGTGATGCCGACCAGGATGACCAGGCCGTTGAAGAACTGCTGCCAGTAGGTGTCGATGCCCAGGATGAGCATGGAGTTGGAGACCAGCGAGATGATGGCCACGGCCACCACGGTGCCGAACACCGTGCCCTCGCCGCCGTAGATGGAGGCGCCGCCCAGGATGACCGCGGGGATGATGGTCATCTCGCGGCCCACCATGGCCTTCGGGATGGACTGGCTCTCCATGCAGGTGCGGATCATGCCGATGAAGCCGGCCACCGCGCCCACGGAGGAGTACAGCAGGAACTTGGTGCGCTTCACGTTATAGCCGGCACGCTCGGCGGAGACCTCGTTGCCGCCGATGGCGTAGAGCGCGCGGCCGAACATCGTCTTGTTCAGGATGAACGACACGATGGCGCACAGCAGCACCAGGAAGATGACCATGGCCGACAGCGTGAAGCGGATGCCCGTGGCCGGGTCGGCGCTCTCCAGCAGGAACGCCTTGCCGAAGGCCTTCATGCCTTCGGGCAGTGTGGAGGTGATCTCCTTCAGCGCCAGCAGGCCCATGGAAACGCCGGTGAAGAAGGTCTGGGTGCCCAGCGTGACGATCATGGTGTTCAGCTTGAAGTTGGCGATGATCCAGCCGTTCAGCATGCCCAGCACCCAGCCGATGGCCGCCGCCAGCAGCAGGCCCGCCAGCGGGCTGGTCTGGCACCAGCCGTTGTTCAGGCAGATGGTGGTGGCCAGCGAATAGCTGAGCGCCGCCACTGCCGGGAAGGAGAGGTCGAAGCCGCCGGAGATCATGACCACCAGGCAGCACATGGCAAACATGCCGTCCACCACCATCGTCCTGAGCACCGTGGTGTTCAGGCGGGTGAATATACCGGGGAAAGTGATCAGCCGGCCGCCGGACTTGATCTGCACGATGACCGCCAGCAGGATCAGCACCAGGAACATGTAGAATTCGGTTCTGCGCGTCATGCGCTTGAGCTTGGCCTTGTCCATGCTCGCGCCTCCTTATCGTATGACCTCGAGGATGTTCTCCTCGGTGATCTCGTCGCCGGTCATCTCACCCACGATGGCACCGTCCTTCATCACGACCACGCGGCTGCAGTTGACTACCACCTCCGCCAGGTCGTCCGAGATGATGATGACCGCCAGGCCGTTGTTGGCCAGGTCGTGCACCAGCGCGTGGATATCCTGTTTCGCGCCGATGTCCACGCCCACGGTGGGTCCGTTCAGGATCAGCACGTCCAGGTCGTTGTTCAGCCATTTGGCCAGCACGATCTTCTGCTGGTTGCCGCCGGACAGCGTCGAGGCGTGCTTGTGGGCGTCGTCCGTGGCGATGGAGAAGGTCTTGACCCATTCGTTGGACTTCTCGAACACCTCGTCGTGCCGGATGGTGCCCAGCGTCCGGGTCAGCTGCTTCAGGGAGGCCAGCATGATGTTGTCCGCGATGGGCTGCTGCAGGCACAGGCCCTCGGTGAGCCGGTCCTCCGGCACGTAGCCGATGCGCAGCTTCTGGGCGGCGATGGGGGAGGTGATCTTCACCGGCTTCCCGTTCATCAAGATGGTGCCGGAATCGACCTTGCCCAGGCCGAACAGCGACAGCGCCAGCTCCGTGCGGCCGGAGCCCAGCAGGCCCGTGATGCCCAGGATCTCGCCCTTGCGCAGGTCGAAGGACACGTCGTGGTACTTCTCCTTCCAGGTCAGGTGCTCCACCTTCAGCACCGGCTCCTTGGAGATGTTCGTGGGCACGAAGTAGTTGTCCACCAGCTCGCGGCCGGTCATGTAGTAGGTGAAGTCCTTCTTCGTCAGCTCCGAGGTGGGGCCGGAATAGACGTTTTTGCCGTTGCGCATGATGCACACGTCGTCGGAGATCTCGAAGATCTCCTCCATCTTGTGGCTGATGAACATGATGGCGATGCCGGAGTCCCTGAGCTGGCGCACCGTCTTGAACAGCGCGTCCACCTCCTTCTTGGTCAGGGCGGTGGTGGGCTCGTCCATGATGATCAGCTTCGCGTTGAACAGCAGCGCGCGGCAGATGGCCACCAGCTGCTTGTCCGCCACGGAGAGGTCGCCCATCTTGGCGTACAGGTCGATCTCGTAGCCGATCTTGGACAGCGCCTCCCGGGCGGTCTGCTCCCAGCGCTTGCGGTTGACGATGCGCCGGTTGGCGGTGATCTCCGAGTTGATGGCCAGGTTCTCCATCACCGTCAGGTTCGGGAAGATGGACAGATCCTGGTAGATGACCTGGATGCCCAGCCGGGTGGCGTCGGCAGGGGTGATCCTGTGGATGGGCTGTCCCTCGAACAGGATCTCGCCCTCATCCCGGGTGTAGACGCCGGAGATGATCTTCACGAGCGTGGATTTGCCGCATCCGTTTTCCCCGGCGAGGCACATGACCTTGCCGGGCCTGACCGCGAAATTGACGTGGTCCAGCGCGTGCACGCCGCCGAAGCGCTTGTCAATTCCCGTCATCAGAAGCATGTTTCAGACATGCTGCATAGCTCCTTTGTTTGATTTCGCATAACCGCTGATGGCATCGTGGCGCCGCGCCCCGCGATCCCATCAGCGCTCTTGAACCGTGAACGAGGCAGGGAAGCGATACTTCCCTGCCTCGCGCGAATCGGTTGTCCCGAGGCTTGTTTGAAGCTTAGAAGCCGAAGGACCGCCAGTTGTCCTTGGTGACGGTGATGTCGCAGTCACCGATCAGCACCTTGCCGACCAAGCGGCACTTGCTGTACTCCTCGATGCCCAGGTCGGCGCCATCCTCGATGGTCTCGCCGTTGAACATCTTCAGGCCGCAGTTCAGCATCGCCTTGGCAGCCACGCCGGGATCCCACAGGGCCACGCACTCCAGGATGCCCTCATCGAGCAGGTCGCCGACCTCGCTGGGGATGGCCACGTTGATGGCGAACATCTGGCCGGTCAGGCCCATGTCAGCGATGGCGCGGGCGGCGCCGGGAGCGCTGAAGGAGCCGGTGCCCAGGATGCCCTTCAGGTTCGGATACTTCTCCTTCAGCTGCATGGTGAGGTTGTAGGCCTGCTGAGCGTCGGAGTTGTCCTCAACGCGCCTGTCCTCGACCAGGGTCATGTTCGGATAGGCCTCTTCCTGACGCGCCACGGCGCCGTCGGCCCAGTTGTTGTGGGATTCCATCGTCATGGAGCCGACCATGGTGATGTACTCGCCCTCTTCGCCCATCTGGCGGGCCAGGTTGTCCATCAGGAACGCACCCAGGCTGCCATCGTCATGGGCCTCGATGTCGAAGTCGATGTTCTCCATGCTGGCGGCCTCGGTGGCGATGACGATGATGCCCTTCTCACGGGCCTGCTTGCAGATCTCCTCGGTGGCGGCGGGGTCGTTCGGGGAGAAGCACAGGATGTCCACGCCCTGGTTGACCAGGTCGGTCATGATCTGAACCTGCGCGGCGGCGTCCACCTCGGTGGGGCCCTTGTAGATCACGTCATAGCCGGACTCGGTCGCCCACTCTTCGACGTTCTTCTGGACATAATCCCACCAGGCCTGGCCGATGACTTTCGGCACAAAGGCGATCGTGGGGGTTCCCTCCGCCAGGGCGGCCACCGACATGAGCATCATGACGGCAATCAGCAGTGCTACGATCTTCTTCATTCTTGTTTTCCTCCTGTCTTTCTATATAACCTCCGCTTCTGCGGAAATCATCGAATGCCCGGATTCCCGGCCCCGGCCGGGGACAAAACCCCCTCCGGCCCGATTGTTGAATCCATAACATAATAATAGCAAATCGCCCTGGGGTTGTCAACCACATAGATATAGAGGTTTCAAGATAAAATTGTATTTTTTTAATATCTTCACCCTTCGGGACGGCGGGAGGACGCCCGCCGCCCGCCCGGCTCCGGACGGTGCGCAATGTTTTTCTTTTCTGCGAAAGGGGACAATATAGGAAAGTGAAATTGTAGGCTTTGTACGGGCGACGGAGGGAACGGTGAAGAAAAAGAGGATATTTTTCATTTTTCCGGGCGCAAGGGATGGACAAATCGGGCGGATTCCTGTATAATTTTGACATCGGAGGGAACGCGGGCATGCGGCACAACTACTACGCGGACGACCTGGAGCACGACATCGTGGGGTCCTGTCCCCACGACGCCTACTACATCGCGCCCAAGGCCGTCGATTTGAACAATCTTTATATGCAGGTCAACCGGGCGGGCATCGTCATGCAGACGCCCCGGGACTTTCTGATCTCCCGGGACGACGCCTATCGCTACAGCCTGATCCACTGCGTGATCTACGGGAAGGGCAGCGTGTCCTACCGGGGGCACACCTTCGCCGTCCACGCCGGGCAGGCCTTCGTGTTTGCGCCCAACGAGGGCCACATGTACAACACCGATCCCCGGGACCCGATGGGGCTGGTGTGGGTGGAGTACGGCGGCGGCAACAGCGCGCAGCTCACCGCCCACATCCTCGATCTGGGCGGGCCGATCTACGAGGGGCGGACCTTCGTGGACGTGCTGAACCTGATCACCTCCATCCTCTACCAGCCCCGGCAGGAGGGGCCGGGCATCAGCCTGAAGCTGTACGAGATCCTGATGTGCCTGTGCAAGCGTGTGGAGATCGAGAGCAGCAGCCGCCCCGTCAACCACGAGATCCTGAAGTACATCGACGAGAACATCGACCACCGCCTGAGCCTGACGGAGATCTCCCGGGCCTTCGGCTACCACCCCGCCTACTTCTCCAGCTTCTTCTCGAAGATGATGGGCACGACCTTCTCCAAGTACGTCATGAACCGCAAGATCAGCCACGCCTGCTACCTGCTGGAGACCACCAGCTGGTCCGTGGAGCGCATCGCCCAGGAGCTGGGCTTCTGCGACATCAGCCACTTCATCCAGCGCTTCAAGGCCATCAAGGGCGTCACCCCCATGGCCTATCGCAGCAGCAGCGTGCTCTACCAGAAGAAGCACGGCAGCCGCCGCGTCGCGGAGGGATAGCCCCGCGGGGGAAAGATCCCTTTAATATGTAACAAACCACATGCCAAACTCCGGCATGTGGTTTTCCATGGCACCCCTTCACAGGTTCAGCAGCACCAGGCCCGCGAGGCCGAAGAGGAGCATCAGCCAGCCGCTGCGGCTGACCTTTTCGCGGTAGACCACCGCGCCCACGACCCACATCAGCAGCACCAGGCCGCCCTGCCGCAGCGGGAACAGCACGATG
>JAFWBZ010000238.1 GCA_017537105.1 Clostridia bacterium
ACTTCAAGGGCAACTTCCCCTTCTGGATGTCGCCCGAGCAGGTGGCCATCGTGCCCATCCGCACGGAGCACAACGACTATGCCCGCGAGATCGAGGATCATCTGCTGGATCTCGGCATCCGCGTGGAGGCGGACTATGTCGATCAGAACATGAACACCAAGATCAAGAACTTCAAGACGATGAAAGATCCCTATATCATCGTCGTGGGAGACAAGGAGCGCGACGAGCGCACGGTGTCCATCACGGTGCGCGGCCAAAAGCAGCAGCTGCACGGCGTGCCGCTGGAGAAGTTCTATGAAATGTGCCTGAAGATGAACCGCGAGCACAGCAGAGATCTGATCAGCTCGGTCGAATGACCCATACTGACAACAAAGCCGCCGGGCGAATTGCCCGGCAGCTTAAATCTTTGGAATTAAGAGAGAATACCGGTGCTTGGCGTCACCGCCGCTGCAGCAGCGCGGTGGCGATGTTGATGCCCTGGTCGGAGCAGCGCTCCAGGTCGGTGCACATGTCGGTGAAGATGACGCCGCCCAGCGGGTCGCAGTTCTCCGCCATGAGCCGGTCCACGTGGTTCTGGATGAACTCGTCCTTCATGTCGTCCACGCGCTGCTCCAGTGCTTCCGCCTCGGGCAGCAGGTCGAAGCGCTCCCCTTCGAACACCTGCATGGCCACGTCGATGGTCTCCAGCACCGCGTTGCCCATGATGCGCAGCTCCTCCCGCGCCTCCTCGGAGAGGACGGCCTTCTCCTTCTTCATGCGCTCGCCGAACTCGAGGATGTTCTCCGCGTGGTCGCCGATGCGCTCGTAGTTGGAAACCACCAGCACCATGCGGGAGAGGCGGAACACGTCGCGGTCCGAAAGCTGCAGCGCCCGCAGATCCACCAGCTTGTCCTCGATGGCATGGTTCAGGTAGTCGATGGTCTGTTCGGTATCTTCAACCTTTTGGAACAGCTCCGTGTATTCGGGGTTGAAGAAATAGCTCAGTGCATCGGACAGGTTGTCGCGGGCCAGCTTGCCCATGCGGTTGATCTCCAGCATGGCCTGCTTCATGGCCACCACGGGCACGTTCTTCTCCGCGTTCACCAGGTACACCAGCTTCTGTTCCTCCATCTGGCGCTGCTCCGAGGGCAGCAGAGGCAGCGTGCGCATGGAGAGCGCGACGATTCTATCGGAGAAGGGCAGCAGCACGGCCACCGAGAAGAGGGCGAAGAGCGTATGCGTGTTGGCGATCTGGCGCGCAATGTTGCCGGGAGAGAGCCGCTGGATGGCAGTCAGCACGCCCGGGAACACGCCGATGACGGCGCACAGCAGCGCGGCGCGCAACAGGTTGAAATACAGGTTCAGCAGCGCCGTGCGCTTGCCGTTGCGGTCCGTGGTCAGCGAGGCCAGCAGGTTGGGCGTGACCGAGCCGATGGCGGCGCCGATGGCCAGGTAGACGCAGGTGTGATAGCTGAGCAGGCCCTCCACCGCGAAGGCCTGGAAAATCACGATGGACGAGGAGGAACTCTGCAGCAGCGCCGTGAAGGCGATGCCGAACAGCACCGCGGCGACCGGGTGATCCAGCGCCGACAGCACTGAGATGAAGCCCGGACTGTCCGACAGCGACGCGATGGCGGTCTTGATCATGCCGATGCCCACGAACAGCATGCCGAAGCCCAGGATGATGCTGCCAATGTGCCGGACGACGGGCTTCTTGAGAAACAGCGCGATGACCGCGCCGAGAAACAGGATCGCCGGCGCCAGGGCCGTCAGGTTGAACGCGGTGATCTGGGCGGTGATCGTCGTTCCGATGTTCGCGCCCATGATGACGCCGATGGCCTGGACCAGGTTCATGAGACCCGAATTGACGAAGCCGATCACCATCATGTCCGTCGCGGAGGAGCTCTGAATCAGCATCGTCACCACGATGCCGATCACCACCGCCATCACACGGTTCGTCGTCACGCGCTCGAGAATCGAGCGGAGATGGTCCCCCGCCGCACTCTTCAGTCCCGAGGACATCACCGTCATGCCGTAGAGAAACAGCCCGATGCCGCCGGTCATGGAGAGGCATTCCCAGATTGTCATTCTTCACATCCCCTTGTTTTTATATGGATTAGGTATGTTTATATTTCTATTTGATACGCTTATAGTATATAGCGCTTCGGGACCTGTGTCTATATATCCCATGTTTCCAACGTGATAATATAACGTAAAGCCGGATGGGCCGATGCGAATATCGCATTTTCCGCTCGTTTTCACCCTTGCCTGCGCCAGCAAATGGAAGCCGAATGACCTTGCCGCCGTCCTTTTTCGCTGCGTTTTGCACGTTGATGCGGCTTACACATTTCATATATAACAATTGTTTATGATTAAATAACGGCGGAATGTGTACCCTGTTTTTGCCTTTCACGACTCTTTCCCCTGGTCGGCGTTCCATCTCTCCGGTTTCCCCCACGGATTGACGAAATACCCCGGAATATGGTATAATTGCAACGTTGATTACGAATGTGAGGGGTTATGGCCGATGGTTTTTTCCAGCCTGACATTCCTGCTGTTCTTTTTGCCGCTGACGCTCATACTGTGCTTTGTCAAAGACAGCCTCCGCTGGCGCAACAACGTGCTGCTGGCGGCGTCGCTGTTCTTTTACGCCTGGGGAGAGCCGGTCTGGGTGCTGGCGATGATCGGTTCCACTGCGGTCAACTACGCCTGCGCGCTTCAGCTTTCCCGGGCCCGCAGGAGGAGCGTCCGCCGCCTGTGGCTCGTCGCGGGCGTCGCGACTTCCGCCGCGCTCCTGTTTGCCTTCAAGTACGCGGCCTTCTTCGCCAACACCTTCCTTGCGGTGTTCGGCAGCGCCCGGCGGGTCTCCGGTCCCGAGCTGCCCATCGGCATCTCCTTCTATACCTTTCAGATCATCACCTATACCGTGGATGTCTACCGGCGCAAGGCCCCGGTGCAGAAGCGCTTTGCCAGCCTTCTGCTGTACGTCAGCTGTTTTCCCCAGCTGATCGCCGGTCCCATCGTGCAGTATGCGGACATCGCCGCGCAGATCGATCGACGGGAAACCACGCCGGACGGCTTTTCCGCGGGCATGCAGCGGTTTGTCGCGGGCCTCGGAAAGAAGGTCATCTTCGCCAACATCTGCGGCTCCGCGCTCGCATCGCTGCCCCAGGCGGGCGGCGGCGCGGCCCTGTCCGTGGGCGGCGCATGGTATGCCGCCTTCCTGTATACGCTGCAAATCTACTTTGATTTCTCCGGATACTCTGACATGGCCATCGGCATCGGCAGGGTGCTGGGCTTCACCTATAAGGAAAACTTTCTGTATCCCTACATTTCCAAATCCGTGCGGGAATTCTGGCGCCGCTGGCACATCTCGCTGGGCAGCTTCTTCCGCGATTACGTCTACATTCCGCTGGGCGGCAACCGGAAGGGCCTGTACCGCACGGTGGCCAACACGCTGATCGTCTGGCTGCTCACGGGCCTCTGGCACGGCGCAAACTGGACCTTCGTGGTCTGGGGACTGTTCTACGGAGCGCTGCTGACCCTCGATCTGTTCTACTTCGGGCGAATCCTCAAGCGTCTGCCCGGCGCCGTGAACTGGCTGATCACCATGGTGCTGGTGATGATCGGCTGGGTCATCTTCTACTATCCCACGCTCGGCCAGGGATTTGCCCACATCGGCGCGATGTTCGGCATCGGCGCCTCCGGGTTGATCGACGCCCAGTCCCTGCGGATCGTGCGCACCTATTCCGTCTTCCCGCTGATCGCCTTTGTTGCGAGCCTGCCGGTGCTTCCCCTGCTGCGCAGGGCACACCTTCCGGAGCGGGTGGTGGAGATCGGCGGCACGCTCCTGCTCAGCGCCTGCCTGCTCTTGTGCGTGCTGTTCCTGGTGGGCCAGAGCTACAATCCCTTCATCTACTTCCAATTCTGACTGACGGAGGCATTATGAAGCGCAGATTTGCATTTACCATCGCGGTCTGGTGGGTCATCGCCTGCACGGTCGCGGGCGCGTTCCTGCTCGTTCTCTCGAACAAGGAGAGCCGCGTTTCAGACGTGGAAAACCGCATGCTGGCGGGCATGCCGGAGCTGACGCCGAAGAATCTCGCCAGCGGAGACTTCATGGACGGCTTTGAGAGCTTTCTGTCGGACAACTTCTTCGCCCGCCAGGAGGTCATCTCGTCCACGGAGTCGCTGCTGGACCGCTTCTCGCTGCTGACGGAGGCGGAGCGGCTCGAGCTGGAGGCGCAGGACATGGAGCGGGCGCTGGACGCCGAGGCCGCCCTGCGGGCCAATGCCGCGCCGGAAAACGGCGAACTGGCCGACGAGGCGCAGGACGACTCCGGGGAGGAACTGCTCGACGACGCGCTTCCCGATGCAGCCGGCGCGGCAGACGTGTTCCCGGAGGACACGGGAGAAGCGGAGACTTCCGAGCCGGACGAACCCGAGGACATCCCCGGCGATCGCGACGCCCTGCAGGAGGAGGACGACGACGCGGAGCCCGAGCACGAGGTGACCGGCACCGCGGGCAAGATCCTTGTGAACAGGGACCACAGCTACATCTGGTATGAGAAGCCCAACGGCTCCAAGCTCATCAACTACACCTACGACAACAAGGACATCCGGACCTATTCGAATACCCTTCGGGCGATCCAGTCCTACCTGCCCGAGGATGGCGTCATCTGCTTTACCCAGGTGCCGCTGGCCGCCATGGGCAACCGGTGGACCGATCAGCAGAAGACCTACTGCGGCTGGGGCAGCAGCGTCGAGATGGTGCTGGAAAAGTGTCTGGAGGGCACGGAGCGCATCTACGTCTTCAACACGCCGGATATCCTCTCCCCCTACATGACAGGCAGCGTGCCGATGTTCTACCACACCGACCACCACTGGACGCCCGAGGCTGCCTGGATCGTGCTCTCAAAAATGCTCGAGCGCCAGGGATTACCCGTGATTCCCTACGACGAGTACAGCTACAAGGCCGTTCGCGGGCGAAAGAACAAAAAGGGCCTGGTGGACACCTTCAACGCCCTCTATCCCCTGCTGCCGGTCAACAGCTATGTGGTCACAAAGGCAAAGTATCAGAAGAAGATCGACCTGATGGCCTACAACTATCCCGGCTATCTCGTGTTCATGAACAATAGTCGCCGTCCCTGGCGGCGGATCGTTACGGGCGCGAACACCGGCCGAAAGGCGCTGGTCATCTGCGATTCCTTCGGGAACGCCTTCACCCCCTACCTGCTGCCCTACTATAACGAGGTCCACATGACCGATTTCCGCTACGGGCTCTATGACAAGCACGAGGCCGGCGGCAGCATCAGCAAACTGATGCAGCACTACGGCATCGACGACGTTTACATTATCACATCGACCGCCAACGGCCTTCGGAAGCAAAACTCGCTGAAGTTCCTGCGGAAATATCTGGAAGATTAGGGGGTGCGGGCATGAAGGAAAATGCAGATCTTCGTACGGACACCGTTTCCGCTGCCCCGGATTCCCCAGGCCGCCATGCGCGGCGCCAGGCTCCCGAGCGCGAGGTCGCCGGGAAGGGCGCTACGTCGGAGAAAAAAAGGGCACGCAGCTCTGCGTTCGCTCCGGAACCGAGCGTAAAGCGCGGAAAGCGCGTTGCAAAAAAACGCAGGAACTCCAGGGCTGCAGGCCACGCGCGAAAGAAGCGCCGAACCGCAAGGGGGCTTTCGGCCCGCCTGCGCAGCAGCGATGCCAGGGGCATCGTCCTGCGCTCCCTGCTCCTCGCGGCCGTGCTGGTTTTGGCGCTGGCCGTGCTGGCCGCCTTCCGACCGCAGCTCCACCTGGCCAAGGCGCGGAGGCTGGTTCGATCGGAGGACATCGCCACTGCGGAGGCGTATCTGAACGACCTGGAGCGCGAAGACTATCCCGAGGGCAAGATTGCGGAGCTCCGCTTCCAGCTCGTCGAAAACTGCCTGAAGCGAGGCAACTACGCGGATGCGCAGGCGATCCTGGAGATCCTGCCGGAGGGACAGCGAAGGTCCGACCTGAGCCAGCGCACGCAGTACCTCGAGGCGGACGACGCCTATCGTCGGGATCAGTTCGAATCCGCCGCCCAGCTGTTCTATCGCCTGGGCGACTACGGTGACAGCGCCTCCCGCTACCTGGACAGCCGCTGTGCGCTGATCGTCCGGAAGTATCTCTCCGGGGAGACGGAGGAGGCTCTCTACCAGCTCTACAACATGGAAGAATCCAGCGACCACATCGTCGAGGCGATTCAGGCAGCCGCCGCCAGCGAGGACGAGGCTCGAAGCCTGCTGGCGCTCGCGGACTTTTCGCCTGCACGCATCGTCGAGGCTCGACAGGAAATGCAGAAATTGAGCGCCGCCCGCGACGGGGTTTCCATCGCCCGCGTCGCGGCGGGTTACCTGCACACGGTGGGACTCAAGCAGGACGGCATGGTGCTCGCCACGGGGGACAACTCGCGGGGACAGTGCGACGTGTCGAATTGGACGG
>JAFWBZ010000239.1 GCA_017537105.1 Clostridia bacterium
TCAAGGGCGTGAACGGCTCGGGCAAGCACAACAACTGGTCCATCGCCACGAACACGGGGGTGAACCTGCTGGAGCCCGGCGACACGCCCTTTGAGAACGCCCAGTTCCTTCTGTTCCTTTGCGCGGTGATCCAGGCGGTGGACGACTATCAGGACCTTCTGCGCATCTCCGTGGCCACCGCGGGCAACGACCATCGCCTGGGCGCCAACGAAGCGCCGCCGGCGGTGATGTCCATGTTTGTGGGCGATGAGCTGATGGAGATTCTGGAGGCCATCGAGAGCGAATCGGACTACAGCAGCCGCAACGCCCAGCAGCTGAAGATCGGCGTGCACGTGCTGCCCCGCTTTCCCAAGGACAACACGGACCGCAACCGCACCTCCCCCTTCGCCTTCACGGGCAACAAGTTTGAATTCCGCATGCCCGGTTCATCGATGTCGCTGGCCAAGCCCAACATCGTCATCAACGCCGCCGTGGCCGAGAGCCTGCGGCAGTACGCCGACGCGCTCGAGCAGGCGAAGGACTTCACCGCGGCGCTCCACGACCTGATCCGCGACACGATCCGCGCCCACAAGCGCATCCTCTTCAACGGCAACGGCTACGACGACGGCTGGATCGAGGAGGCGCAGCGGCGCGGGCTCAGCAACCTGCGCACCACGCCGGAGGCCCTGGCGAGGCTGCTGGATCCGAAGAACATCGCACTCTTCGAGGCCCACGGCGTCTACAGCGCCGCCGAGCTGCGCTCCCGCCATGAAATCCTGCTGGGCAACTACACCAAGATGATCCACATCGAGGCGGAGACGCTGATCGACATGGTCAACTGCGGCGTGCTGCCCGCCGTCTCGGACTTCTCCGCCCGGCTGTGCCAGAACGCGCTGTCCAAGGAGAAGTACGCCGGCACCGCCTGCGGCTACGAGAAGGCCCGGGCCCGGGAGCTCTCCCGGCTGTCCGACGAGATCTACACCGGCGTCAACGTGCTGGCCGAGGCGGTGTCCGCCGCCGACCGGGTGGACGGCACTCTGGATCGCGCCATGCACTACAAGGACTACGTCGTCACTGCCATGGAAGCCCTGCGCGCCGCCTGTGACACCGCCGAGAGCATGATGCCCCACGACGCCTGGCCCTTCCCGTCCTACACGGACATCCTGATGTCGGTGCAATAATCCGGCCTGTCATCACGATCCGCCGGATTTTCTGTTTTCAACGCACCGAAGCCGCCTCAAATGCGAGGCGGCTTCTCTTGTCCGTCGGCCGACGGTGTAACGGATCCGTGCGGTTTCCCCTCAATCTCTTTTCTTCCTAATAGTGCGCTTCATAGTACCAGAACCCGTCGCCCAGCGGCGCGGTGAAGTAGTAGTTGTCCCCATCGGGCATCCGGTACATCATCCCGCCGTCCATCTCAGTCCACTCCATTTCCTCCAGGCACATGTAGCCGCAATCGTTGACGCGGCCATCGAAGGAATAGTAGAAGCCCACATAGCCGCTCTCCGGCACGATGCCCCAGCCGCCGCAGTAGTATTCGACATAGCCGTCATCCCGCCGGACGTGAATCTCCTGGATCCCTTCCAGGCCGCGGCTGCGGACAAAGCTGTCCGAGGCGATGTCCTGGAGCAGCAGCTCCCGGTTTGCCGACACCAGATCCCCGATCTCCTCCCTTGACAGGCAGTCCCGCGTGCCGCCCAGCAGCATCGCCGCGGGCAGCATCAGCAGATATTGGCACCCGCTCGCCGTCAGCGCCAGCACGGCGATCAGCGTCGCAAGGCACACACCCTTCAAAAATCGAAGCATTCCATCCCCCTCCTTTGCGGGCATTATATCATACCTATCTCTATTAGTCAACAAGTTCTTATCGATTTACAATATTTTTTTATAAATCACGTGTTTTTTCGCGATATGCTCCCATTGGTATCCCCATGTGTCAAATCTGTAAAACCCCCGTGAACAGTGGGATTCCTTGCGGAGATTTAAGGTTATTTCAAGGTTCAGGGAATAGGATATTGCCATCAAATGGAAATCCACGGAGGCACAGCATGAACAAAAAGAGGAGAAAATGGATCAAGCGCATCGTCTGGCTGGTGATTCTGGCGCTCATCGGCTGCGGCGTCTATTTCATCGGACTGCCGATGCTGCGAGCCAGCGTGACCACCACGTATGACACCTACACCGCCACCACCGGCTCGATCTCCACCGACCTGTCCTTCTCGGGCAGCTTCGCCCTAAAGAATTCGGAGACGCTGGCGGCGCCTTCCGCCGCCACGGTGCGCAGCGTGTACGTCGCGGCGGGCGACAGCGTATCGTCCGGCGACAGGATCGCCCGGCTCTCCACCGGCGACACCGTAAAGGCCTCCATCGACGGCACGGTGAACACCCTGGACGTGGCCGAGGGCGACGAGGTGTCCGCGGGCCAGCAGCTCTGCCAGATCGCGGACTTCCGCACGCTGTCGGTGTCCATCCGCATCGACGAATACGACATCGGCGAAGTCTCCGTGGGCGACACCTGCACCGTCACCGCCACCTCTCAGGAGCAGAGCTTCGAATCGACAATCTCCAGAATCAACTACGTCTCACAGTCCACGGGCAACGTGGCCTACTACACCGCCACCGCGGACGTGGAGGTCTCCGAGGACATCTATCCCGGCATGCAGGCCACCACCACCATCCCCCAGGACTCCGTGGAGAATGTGGTCATCCTGAAGATGGACGCGCTGAGCTTCGATCCCACCAACCAGGCCTACGTCTGGATGATGGACGACAGCGGCGAGCTGCAGCAGGTGAACGTGGAGGTCGGCATCAACAACGGCAGCTATGTGGAGATCCGCTCCGGCCTGTCCGACGGCGACACGGTGTACGTGGAGGCGCAAGAGGAGGAGACGGCCACCGGCCTGCTGTCCCTGTTCAGCGGCCTGCAGCGCAACCAGTTCAACGCTGAGCGCGGCAACCGGGGCAACTGGAACCGGGAAAACGCCGGCAACAACGGCGGCATGCCTGGCGGACCGGGCAGCAACGCCTCCAGCGGCTCGGGCGGCGGCTTCCCCGGCGGGCCGGGCGGCAACTGAGGGCGGTGAGCACATGCGCTTTGAACGAAAACCTGCGCTCTCCCCGACATCTCCCGGCAGCGGCAATCCCTTTTTCTCCATGGTGGGCATCCGCAAGTCCTATCCCTTGGGCGACGAATCCCTGGAGGTGCTCCACGGCATCAGCCTGACGCTGGAAAAGGGCGAATACCTGTCGGTGCTCGGCCCCTCCGGCAGCGGCAAGAGCACGCTGATGAACATCATCGGCTGCCTGGACACCGCCACCTCGGGCGAGTACATCCTCAACGGCCAGCGCATCGAAGACATGGACGAGGACGACCTGGCCCACTTGCGCAACCGCGAGATCGGCTTCATCTTCCCGAACTCCGAGCTGCTGCCCCGGCTGGACGCGCTGCGCAACGTGGAGCTGCCGTTGATCTATGCCGGCGTCACGGGCCGGGAGCGCACCCGGCGCGCCAAGGACATGCTGGCGCGCGTGGGGCTCACCGAACGAATGCACCACTACCCCGGCCAGCTCTCCGGCGGTCAGCAGCAGCGCGTAGCCATCGCCCGCGCGCTGGTGACCCATCCCACGCTGCTGCTGGCGGACGAGCCCACCGGCGCGCTGGACCAGAAGACCGGGCGGCAGGTGATGGAGCTGTTCCAGCAGCTCAACGACGAGGGCAACACCATCATCATGATCACCCACGACACCAAAATCGCCCGGCGCGCCCGGCGGACCGTGTACATCGTGGACGGCGAAATCTCCGAATCGGAAGGTGGGGTGGACGATGCCTAATCCCTTCAAAGCCCTTCGGGCGTCGCTGTCCATGCTGATGGAGAACGTCCGCATGTCGGTGACCAACATCGCACAGAACCGCCTGCGCTCGGCGCTGACGGTGCTGGGCATACTGATCGGCGTGACGGCGGTCATCGCCCTGATCACCACGGTAAGCGCCGTCTCCAACTCCATCACCAGCTCCTTCGCCTCGATGGGTGCGGGCACGCTGAACCTGTCCGTCACCGGCAGCGACCTGAAGACCGGGCTCTCCGCCGAAGACCTGGAGGCGCTGGCCTCCCTGGACTGCGTGGACGGCGTGACGCCCTCGGTCACGCTGCGCGCCCGGGTGTCCCGGGGCGGCGAGTACGAAACCAATATTTCCGTGGCGGGGCGCAATCCCTACTGGTTCACGGTCAACGAGGACGCTGTCACCCGGGGCCGCGCGCTGAACGTGCTGGACATGGAGGGCATGAACTTCGTGTGCCTGATCGACCAAGACATGATCGACACCTTCTTCTATGGTGAGGACCCGCTGAGCAAGACCCTCTACCTGAGCGGCCTGTCCTTCACCGTCGCCGGTACCTATGACGCGGACAGCGATTCCTCCGTTACCGGCATGATGTCCGGCACGCCGGATATACTGATCCCCTACACCACGGCGCTCAAGCTGAACAGCACCAACGAGGTCACAAGCCTCACACTGTACCTCGCCGCCGGCTGGGACAGCGCCTCTGCCACCGAGGTGCTGGAGAGCACGCTGGATCAGATGTTCAGCTACGAGGAGGACTGCTACGAGATCGTCACCATGGACAGCCTGGAGTCCACCATGGAGAGCATGACCTCCATGATGGCCGCGCTGCTGGGCGGCATCGCCTCCATCGCGCTGCTGGTGGGCGGCATCGGCATCATGAACATGATGCTCACCTCCGTCACCGAGCGCACCACCGAAATCGGCCTGAAGAAGGCCCTCGGCGCCAAGCCCCGGCAGATCCAGGCCCAGTTTTTGATCGAATCCTTCATCCTCTCGGTCTCCGGCGGCATCATCGGCACACTCATCGGCATCGCCGTATCCTTCGGCCTCTGCCGCGCCATGGGCGCGGGCTTCACCGTCTCCAAGGGCGCCATCGCCCTGGGAGTGGGCTTCTCCGCCGCCGTGGGCATCATCTTCGGCTGGGCGCCCGCCCGCAAGGCCAGCCGCCTGAACCCCATCGATGCCCTGCGAAGGATGTAGAGGGCCACGCCCTGCAACCCCCGGCGCGTCTGCGTCCCATCCCGACTTCCCCCACCATTCAATCCGCGAAGGAGGTTTCCCCCATGAAAATCCGCACCCTGTTCGCCCTGCTCCTTGCCTGCGTTCTGATGCTCACCGGCTTTGCGCTGGCGGACTACGAATTTGACGCCTCCGTGGTCTGCGTCCAGCCCGACTACGTCACCGCGACCATCGGCGGCACCGTGGGCGAGGTGCCCGCGCTGGCCGGGCAGCTGATCTCCGCCGGCGACGTGCTTGCCCGGCTGAACACCACCAAGGTCTACGCCTCCGTGGACGGCGACGTCACCGGCATCTTCTGCGAGCCCGGCGACAGCACCTCCGCCGTCGCGGAGCGCTACAACGCGCTGCTGGTCATCGAGCCCGACAGCAAGTACAGCCTGACGGCCTCCACGGACTACGCCTACAACGCCAGCGCCAACAAGTACATCCACGTGGGCGAGCAGGTCTACCTGCTGTCCTCCGACGGCAGCTCCAGCGGCGCCGGCTTCGTGACCGCCGTGAACGGCACGGACTTCACCGTGGAAGCCACCAGCGGCAGCTTCACCATCGGCAACACGGTCTACGTCTACCGGGAGGCGGTCCACACCGCCAAGAGCCGCATCGGCCGCGGCGAGATCGAGCGCGCGGGCAACGTGTCCGTCACCGCCCAGGGCGAGGGCGGCAGCGTGGCGGCGCTGCACGTCGCCGAGGGCGACCACGTGCAGGCGGGAGACCTGCTGCTGGAGACCCTGTCCGGGGAATACGACGCCAGCTTCTGCACCGGCAGCGACCTGGTGAGCGACACCGACGGCATCCTGGCTGCGCTGAACGTCTCTGTGGGCGCCAACGTGAACAAGGGCGACGTCATCGCCACGCTGTACGACCGGGACAAGCTCCAGCTCAAGGTGGAGGTCAACGAGGCGGACCTCTCGGCACTGACCGAGGGCACGCCCGTGGAGATCCGCTTCAACTGGAACGAGGACGCCGAAGACGCCGCGAGCCTCCCGGGCACCGTGCGGCAGGTGCTCTACACCGCAGCGGAGGCCGTCTCCAGCGACGGCATGTCCGAGTCCGGCAGCGCCTCCGACAGCGCCAGCTATATCGCCTATATCGACTTTGACGCCGACGAGGACACCCGCATCGGCATGACTGCCGTCGTGCGCCCGGTGAGCGCCGAAGACGCCGCCCCGGACGCGGAGGAAGCGCCGGACGCGGAAGTCGAAGGATAATCCCGGCATCGACCACATCCCCGGAAAGGAGGGACCGTCATGAAGAAATATCTCGCAGCGCTGCTTGCCCTGGTGCTGGCGCTGGGCATGTGCGGCATGGCTGAATCGGAGGATCCCGAAGGCGCGCCGCCCGCCCGGGAAGCCGCTGCATCGTCCGTGCCCTCGGAAGCCCCCGTGCCAGCGACGACCGGAACCAGCGCCGCCTCCGAGGGTGCGACAGAGCCCCGCACGGAGACGGCCGGGGAGAGCGCCGGCGATCCCTCCGCGACCGGTACCGAACCCCCGGCAGCGGAGACCTCCTCCCCCGAAGGGAGCACAGACATCGAATCCCCGGAGGACCAGCCCGACGATTCCTCCCCTGCGGAGGGGGAAGCTCCGTCCCCGGAGGACAGCGGGACCACCCCGGACGCCTCCGACCCGGAGGGCGGGGACGGCGCAGACAGAAACGACAGCGAACCAGCGCCATCCCAGGACCCCCTTCCCGGGGAGGACGGCGGCACTTCCGAGCTGTCCCGGGAGCAGATTCTCAACGTGCAGGCCTGGCTGATCGCGCTGGAATACCTGCGCGAGGGCCAGAAGACGGGCGTCTATGACGAAGCGACCCGCAGTGCCGTCGCGCGCTTCCAGGCGGACAGCGGCCTGCCCGCCGACGGGGCATGCGACGACGCCACCTATGCGCTGCTCTCCCAGAGGGCTGCAGAGGCGGAATCCGGCGGGATTCCGGACGGCGGCTCCGAGGGTGGATCCCCCGAGGACCCCGGAGAAGGCCCCGAGGGCTTTCCCTCCGGCGGCGGCTTTCCGGGCGGCGGGCACAGGGGCGGACGCTCATTCCGTGGCGGCACGGGCAGCCTGGGCCGGGCAAGCGGTGCGGAGGGCGACGGAGCACCCGCAGAAGATCCCCTGAACGGCATCACCCCCGGCGAGGCGCTGACCAGCGCCCACCGCA
>JAFWBZ010000240.1 GCA_017537105.1 Clostridia bacterium
CAGGCGCGGCGGCACATGCCCACCACGGCGCGGCCGAAGGCGTTCGAGAAGCCGCCGGGGGCGCGGTTCTTCCACGCCTCGAGGATCGCCCGGGCGATGCGCTCCGAGAGGAACTCCAGCAGCTCCTCGTCCGTGGCGATCTCCGGGTTGTCTGCCACGTAGGCGCTTTCGACGTACTTCTTGCCCGGCGGCAGCTCGGCTTCGATCAGCGAGCGGAAGGAAGAACTCGCCCCGCTGAAATCGCCGCGCC
The DNA here is from genome assembly GCA_017537105.1 of Clostridia bacterium. Lineage (GTDB taxonomy): Bacteria > Bacillota > Clostridia > Christensenellales > Aristaeellaceae > UBA2862. The sequence continues at coordinate 251 of JAFWBZ010000240.1, forward strand.
CGGCATAGCCCGGTCCTGTATGGGTATGCGTGGCGGAGATGACGACCTTCCTCGGGTCCAGTCCGGAGTCATTGTCCGCCAGCCGCTCGCGCACGGCATCCACCAGCGACAGCGAAACGCTCACCAAATCGCAGCTGACCAGAACCGCCTGTTCGCCTTCGACGGAGAGCGCCATGGCTGTGGCGGTCAGCGGTTTCTCCGCGCATTCCGCGATGCGCTCGGCGAACTGCCCCACCAGGGAGACTTTCTTCTCCGGGGTGATGTCGGATTCCGCCCAACCGATCAAAAAGTGGCTCACAGGGCATTCTCCTCTCGCACGCGGGGCGGGTGCACAATGCACCCGCCCCGCCATCCATCGGTCAGTCCTTGAAGATCTGGTTGATGTTCTTGAGCGTCTCGCGCACCAGCTGCTCGCCGCCCACGTGGCCCACCAGGCCGCTGGACAGGAAGGCGCTGTAGTGGCCGCCCTTCTCCGCCTTCTCGGTGGGCAGGTAGCCCTCGGTGCCGTTGGCCAGCTGGATCAGGAAGGTCTGCTCCGCCAGGCTCCGGGCCTTGATCTGGTTGCCGTAGTCCAGGAACAGCTCGAAGGGGTTCGTGGCGATGGCCACCGTGCCCAGCCGGATGATGTGCACCTCGGTGTCTACGATGTCCTGCCACTCCTGCTGCTCCGCCCGGCGCAGGATGCCCAGGTGCACCTGCAGCGCCGCGGCGTCGTTGAAGTCCACGTCCCCCTCCTTGTCCCGCAGGTACTCGCGCACGGCCTTCTTCGCGTTGTTGATCTCCGTCAGCGTGGCGCGCCGCAGCGGCAGCTGCATGCAGTGCACCTGGTGGATCAGCTCCGGGTCCGTCTGCGGGGCGTCCAGCCCCTCCTCGTACACGTCGATGATCTCGTTGGCGATCCGCTTGCCCGCCTTGCGCATGCCCGCCAGGTCAAACATGGAGGGATCGGCCTTCCGCCTGGGCGGGTTGTTCCGCTTCAGGTTCGGGTCGTTCACGTCGCTCTCCGGCTCCACCCAGCGGATCAGGTCCACCGGGCACTGGTCCCCCGCCGCCGAGCACTGGGGCAGCAGGAACACGTGCTCGCCGAAGTGCTTCCGCACCAGCATCTTCGCCTCGCCCCAGAAGTCCGGGGACACGAACAGCCGGTGCTGCACGCACTGCGCCGGGCAGGCCAGGTTCGCCACGATGCCCGTCAGCTTGTTCTCGGCGTCGAACACGTACAGCAGCTCGATGCCCGAGTCGTTGCCGCCCTCCAGCTGGGTGAACACCGCGGTGTCCGTGTCGCCCCACATCTGGGCGGTGCCGTCGGAGTAGCAGGCGCGGCGGCACATGCCCACCACGGCGCGGCCGAAGGCGTTCGAGAAGCCGCCGGGGGCGCGGTTCTTCCACGCCTCGAGGATCGCCCGGGCGATGCGCTCCGAGAGGAACTCCAGCAGCTCGTCGTCCGTGGCGATCTCCGGGTTCGCGGTCACGTTGGCGCTCTCCACGTACTTCTTGTCCGGCGGCAGCTGGCTTTCGATCAGCGAGCGGAAGGAGCTGCTGACGCCGCTCTGCCGGCGGGTGGAGTTGCCCCGGCCGGCGTAGCCCGGGCCGGTGTGGGTGTGGATGGCGGAGAGGATCACCTTCATGGGGTCCAGCCCCTGGCCGTTGTCCGCCAGCTTTTCCCGCACGGCGTCCACCAGCGTGTAGGAGATGCCCACCAGGTCGCAGCTGCACAGCACCAGCTGCTCGTCCTCCGTCGAGACGGCCATGGCCGTGGCGGTCAGCGGCTTTTCGACGTATTCGGAGATGCGCTCCGCGAACTGCCCCACCAGGGAGACCTTTTTGGCGGGGGTGATGTCCGCCTCCGCCCAGCCGATCCTGAATTGACTCATCGATTTGCTCCTCCTCTGCGTTATTAGCATCCGCTCTCTCAATAAAAGCGCTTCGACGCGAGCGCTTTGTTAACATTTGGCTGCATTCATTATAATGGATTCTGCATGATTGTCAAGCCCTGCAAAGCGAAAAAGCAGCACGGTTTTGCCCGTTTCCGGAAAACTGTTTGACAATGACTTGAAAAGCTTTTTCATATATGTTATGATACCTTCCACAGAGGGTGCGCCGGCCCGGGCGCCGGACGGATGGCCTGTGCGCGGGAGGGAAAAAGAGAGGACTGTAAAGGAGACGACTGCCTTGAAGCTCGAACGCAGAGATCAAATTGCCGCGCTGATCAGCCAGAAGCGCACGGTCACCAACGCGGAGCTGATGGAGATGTTCGACATTTCCATCGAGACGGTCCGCCGCGACCTTTCCACACTGGAGCGCCAGGGCGTACTGGAGCGCGTGTACGGCGGCGCAGTCCGGCGCGAGGCCAATCCGCAGGAGCCGGGGTACAGCGTGCGGGAGAGGGAGCATACGGAGGAAAAGCTCGCCATCGCGCGCTGCGCGGAGACGCTGATCGCGCGAAACGACACGGTCTACTTTGACAACGGCACCAGCGTGCTCCCCCTGGCGCGCCAGCTGAGGGGCGACAAGAAGATCACCGCCTTTACCAACGCGCTGCGAACCGCGGCCGTCCTTGCGGACAAGGCGCAGGCGGAGGTGATCCTGCTCGGCGGCCAGCTCAAGCCCAAGGAGCTCTCCGTCTCGGGCAGCGACGCCCAGGAGCAGCTGGCCCGATACAACGTCGATAAGGCCTTCATCGGAATCGGCGGCATCAGCGCCAGCAGCATCACCGATTTCCTCTACGCGGAAACCACCCTCCGCAGGCAGATCATCCAAAGCGCGCGCCAGGTCATCGCCCTGGCCGATTCCAGCAAGTTTTCCATGCACGCCGTCTACAACCTGTGCCCCATCACGGACATCGACATCCTGATCACCGACAACGCCGCCCCGGAGGACGTGTTGGAGCAGATCCGCAATCAGGGCGTGCAGGTCTATGTCGTCGACCCCGGCGAACCCGCAAAGGGAAAGCGGAGTTAGCATCGCCGCCGGACCCCTGGCCCCTTCCGGATGCCATATATGATAAGAAGCGTCGCGCGCTGCGCGGCGCTTCTTATCGTTGAAAAACAACGGTTTTTCTACGATTTGAACCGCCGCATTCCGGTTCCGCCCATCCCGCATACCGGCCATGATTGTGTGGGGTTATCGCACTTTGGCCCATCTTTTGACCATATCTTTGCCAGGTCACAAATGTTTTTTGATAAGGTATTGACAATATTGTATGGATATGTTATCATCTGTTCAACACAAATCAGAGGAGGGACGGCTATGAAAAAGGTCAACCTGATCCTCATCGACGGCATGCGCCCGGACGCGCTGGCGGAGTGCGGAAACCCCGGCGTGGAAGGACTGCTGTCCACGAGCGCGTATACGCTCCGCGGGCGCACGGTGTTTCCGCCCCTGACGCTCCCCTGCCACATGTCGCTGTTTCACTCCGTCGGTCCCGACAGGCATGGCGTCACGGGAAACGACTATTCGCCGATGGTTCACCCGGTGAAGGGCATCATGGAGCAGCTTCACGGCCGGCGCTCGACCGCCATGTGCTTCAACTGGGAGCCGCTGCGCGACCTTTGCCGGCCCGGAAACTGCGGCTTTTCCTTCTTCATCTCCTCCCACGACTACGGGCTTGCGCCGGCCGCGCGCGCGGTCATCGAGGCCTCAGAAAAGCTGCTTCAGACCCTGGCGCCCGATTTTTGCTTTACCTACGTCGGCTGGCCGGACGACCAGGGGCACGCGACCGGATGGATGTCCCGGGAATACCTGGAGGCGGTGGACGGCTCCCTCCGCCTCGTCGAACGGCTGATCCGGGGCACGGAGCGCGATTACGTCACCATCCTCACCGCGGATCACGGCGGGCACGACCGGGATCACGGGCTGCCGATCGACGAGGACATGGCGATCCCGGTGATCCTCCGCGGCGAGGGGATCGCGCCGCGGACGCTCGATGCGCCCGTCTCCATTCTCGATATCGCGCCGACGATCCTCCGTCTGCTGGATTGCGAGCCGGCGATGGAATGGGAAGGGCATTCCCTTTTGTAAATCGCTCAAAGCCCCCGTCACTCCGACAGGAGAGAGGGATGACCATGAAGACAGCATTTACCCGCCGCCAGCGGCGCATCTTCCTGGGCTGCTTTCTGGCGTATTTCTCGGCGTACATCGTCCGGCTGAACCTGCCCGCGGCGCTGAACAGCATGATGTCCGCGCTGGCGCTTTCGGGCGCGCAATGCGGCCTTTTGCAAACGGTGTTCGCCCTCGTGTACGCCTGCGGCCAATTCGTCAACGGCGCCATCGTCGACCGGGTCAGCGCGCGCAGGCACATTCTGCTGGGTCTGGGCTTCTCCGGCCTGTTCAACCTGCTGTTCGGGTTCGCCACGGAATACTGGATGCTGGTCGTCCTGTGGGCGCTGAACGGCGCGGCGCAATCGATGATCTGGACGCCGGTGGTCAAGCTGATCGCCGTCTGGTTCAAGGGCCGTCGGCGCGGCAGGGCCTCCTTCGGCATCACCATGACCCTGATCGCCGGCAACCTCTGCGCCTGGCTGCTGTCCGGCGCGGTGGCGTCCGCGGTGAGCTGGCGCTGGTCCTTTGTGCTTCCGGCCGCCTGGGCGATCCTTGCCGCCGGGCTCTCCCGGTGGATTCTGGCGGATCGTCCGGAGCCCGGCGAGGACCTGGGGGAGGAGGAAGCCGACCGGAAGCGCGCCTTCACCGGCAAGGCAATGCCCTTCCGGACCACGCTCTTCACCACGGGGCTGGCGCCGCTTCTGGTGTGCTGCGTGGGCAACGGATTTGTCCGGGACGGCATCATCACCTGGGCGCCCACGATCATCGCCCGCCTCCACCGCGCAGGCGCCCCGGCCCCCGTGCTCACAACCCTGGCGATTCCCCTGCTGAACCTGGTCGGCGTGCTGCTGGCCCGGCGCGTGTACGCCGCATTCAACGGCAACGCGCGCCGCTGCACCGGCGCCCTGATGCTGCTGTGCGCCGCGCTGGCATTTCTGTTGATTCCCCTCGGCAGGAGGATCGTTCCCTGCGTCCTGCTGCTGGGGCTGTGCTGCTCGGCCACCAACGGCATCAACCCCATGCTCACCACCTTCATCCCCATGGAATATGAGCGCGTCGGCCGCGTGGGACTGGTGGCGGGAATGGTGGACGCGTTCATCTACCTCGGCTCTTCCCTGGCCGGCATCGTCACCGGCGCTGTCAGCGACGCTGCGGGATGGTGGCCCGTGTTCGCCCTGTGGGGCGCAGCGGCGCTGGCGGCCTGCGCGGCGGGGCTGACGTCCGTACGCGGCGTCCGTCGGCTGGACGGATGGCGGCGCGACCCCCGTAAGCCCGATGCAGGGCCGAAGATCCAGGAGGGTTGAAACCGGCTTCCGCCGTCTTAGTCCCCGAGGAGAGGAGGACAGTTTCCCATATTGGCCCGTTGAGACGGCAAAGCTCGTCCGTGAAAGACAATTTTCAGAAAACATGACAAGGAGGTTATATGCAATGAAGAAGTTTCTCGCTACGATCCTGATGCTCATCCTGGTGCTGGGCCTGTGCGCGGGGGCGGCATTCGCGGAAAAGGATGTGGAGACGGTGCAGTACTACTGCTCCATCGGCGCCTACCTGATCAAGCTGCAGGAAGAGGTGGACAAGTGGAACGCCACCACCGGCGCCGAGGAGGGCGTGTACATCGAGATCATCTCGAACATCAACAGCTACACCGAAGACATGGAGGCCTTGATGGAGGCCGGAACGTTCTTCGACCTGATCGACAAGGGCGTCGGCGGCCAGAGCTACCTGCTGCGGGGCTGGATCAAGGATCTGTATGAGATCGACGACGAGGAGCTGAAGGCCGTGATCGACGGCTACAAGGATTACCTCGTCAACGGCATCGAGATCCAGCAGGGCATGCTGACCGCGCTGCCGCTGGAGGTCGTGCCGATCAAGATGGCCGTGAACCTCGACCTGTTCGAGAAGAACGGCCTGGAGCTGCCCAAGACCTGGGCAGACGTGGTGGAGTGCGCGAGGGTCATCACCGAGAACGGCAACGGCGAGGAGTTCGGCTACGGCTGGTCCACCTGGGCCGCCTGCTTCCGCCGGTTGACCTTCAAGGAGTCCATGAGCTCCACCGGCAGGGGCTGGTGGGATCCCAACACCGAGACCTATGACTTCTCTCAGTTTGAGGTTCCGGTGAAGGCCGTGGCCGAGATGTTCCAGAACGGCTACATGCTGGGCGCGGACGACCTGGGCATCGACGAGATCCGCGCGCAGTTCGCGGCGGGCAGGGTCGGC
>JAFWBZ010000019.1 GCA_017537105.1 Clostridia bacterium
ACCTTCTCCATGGGCAGCTTGGCCACGGCAGAGCCGATGAACAGCACCGCGCCCACCGGCGGGGACAGCAGGCCGATGCCGCAGTTCAACACGATCATGATGCCGAACTGTATGGGCCCGATGCCGATGGACTGGGCCACGGGCAGCAGGATCGGCGTGGCGATCAGGATGATGGGCGCCATATCCATGATCATGCCCAGCACTAGCAGGATCAGGTTCAAAAGCAGCGCGATGACCACCGGGTTGCTGGAGACGCTGGTGATCAGGCCGGCGGCCTTGGCGGGCACGTGCAGGTTGGTCAGGCAATAGCCGAACGCGCCGGACAGGGAGATCAGTATAAGCACGATGGCCAGGGTGTCGATGCAGCTCTCCAGCGCGTTCCACACGCCCTTCCAGTTCAGGCCCTTGTAGATGAACACGGACACAACCAGCGAGTAGAGGACCGCGATGGCAGCGGACTCGGTGGCGGTGAACACGCCGCCCACGACGCCCACGACCACGATCAGGATCGCGGCCAGCGCCCAGAACGAGGTGCCCAGCTGCTTGCCGAAGCGCTTGAGGGAGAATTTTTCGCCCTTGGGATAGTTGCGCTTGACGGAGATGATGTAGCTGCCGACCATCAGGCTGATCGCCAGCAGCGCGCCGGGCAGGTAGCCCGCCATGAACAGCGCGCCCACGGAGATGCCGCCCGCGGTGGTGCAGTAGATGACCATGTTGTGGCTCGGCGGCACCAGCAGACCCTCGCAGGAGGAGGTGATGGTGACGGCGGTGGAGAAGTCGGCGTCATAGCCCTGATCCACCATCATCGGGATGAGGATGGAGCCCAGGGACGCGGTGTCCGCGGAGGCGGAACCGGAGATGCCGCCGAAGAAGTAGGAGGCCACGATGTTCACCATGGCCAGGCCGCCGCGCATCCAGCCCACCAGGGCGTTGGCCAGCGCGATCAGCTTGTCGGAGATGCCGCCCGAGCCCATCAGCACGCCCATGGTGATGAAGAAGGGCACGGCCATCAGGCTGAAGGACCAAACGCCCTTGACCATCTGCATGGGCAGCACGCTCAGGTTCTGGCCCATGGAAATCAGGCACAGCACCGTGGAGATGCCCACGGAGTAGGCGATGGGGAAGCGCAGGAATATCATGAGCAGGAAGCTGCCCAGCAGGATCAGGGTGGACAGGTTTTCACCGGACATTACGCCTGCACCTCCTTTTCCGCATCAACGGGTTTGAAAAATGCTTCAATATGCTGGAAGATCTGCTCCAGCTCGAAGATGATCATGCCGACGCCGGCCACCGGCACGGGCATGTACATCCAAATCTGGCTCAGCTTGGGCAGGGAGGAATACTTGGCGAACTTGGCGATGTTGCCGGTGGGGCTGACCACCTTTGCGCCCTGCACCAGCAGGATCACGCCCAGGATCAGCACGGCGATGTCCGCCAGCAGGTCCAGGCAGAGCAGCGCCTTCCGGGGCAGGTACTTGTCAAAGGCGGTCATGCGGATGTGGCTGCGCTGGCGGATGGCCAGCGTGGCCGAGAGCACCGCCATGTAGACCATCAGCGTCAGTATGATTTCCTCGCTCCAGTGGGGCGCCGTGAAGAAGGGGAAATAGCGCCCGGCCACGGTGACCGAGGTGATGATGATATCCGCAATCAGCAGCAGCTTGCAGATAAACAGCATGATCTTGTAGGCCCAGTCATAGACGGGCTTGATCTTTTCCAGCGCTTGGAAAAAAGCGGGCATTGTCAGGCCTCCTCGGGTTCAGGTTTCGGTGGAATCCTTCTGACGGTTTTTGCACTGACAGAAATCAGGGGCGCAGGGGTCATGCCCTGCGCCCCCGACGGGTCATCCACTGCTCAGGTATCCGCTGTGCGGGATTACTGCAGCGCCAGGATCTGCTCGTAGAGGTCCTCCATGCCGGCGATGTTCTCTTCCAGCACGGCCTTGGTGGCTTCCTGCCAGGGGGTCTTGTCCTCGACCTCGGTGACGGTGCAGCCCATGTCGATCAGCTTCTGCTGAGCCTCTTCCTGCTTCGCAGTGACGGACTCCTTGCAGACCTGCATCGCATAGTCGGCGGCCTCCTGCACCATGGCCTGCTGCTCCTCGGTCAGCTTGGCCAGGGCGGCGTCGGTGGCGATCAGCTCGATGGTGCCCAGGGTGTGGCCGTCCTTCAGCAGGTAGGGAGCGACCTCCTGGAAGGAGTTGGACAGGTAGTTGGTGATGGGCTGCTCGGCGGCATCCACAACACCGGTCTGCAGCGCGCTGTACAGCTCGCCGAAGGAAACGGGGGTGAAGGCGGCGCCCAGGCCCGCGATCATGCCGGTCATGATCGGGTCGTCAGACACGCGGATCTTCAGGCCCTTCAGGTCTTCGATGGTCTGGACCTCGGTCTTGGAGAAGAAGTGGCGGAAGCCCTCTTCGCCGTAGGCCAGGCCGTTGAAGGGCAGGCCGACTTCCTTGGACTCGGCCAGGAACTCCTTGGCCAGGTCGCTGCTCACGAAGTTCCAATAGTGGTCCTCGCTGGTGAACACGTAGGGCAGGGTCAGGAACACGCTCTTCTGCGCGCCGTACTGGTTCAGCGCGAAGGCGGAGATGCGCACGATGTCCACGGAGGTGTCGCCGCCCAGGATGTTGGCGAGCACGGTCTTCTCATCTCCCATGACGCCGCTGGCCTGGATGTCCACCATGACGGCGCCGCCGGACAGCTCCTCCAGCTTCGCCTTGAAGGCCAGGGCCACGTCGCCGACGACGGTGCCTTCCACCGGGTTCACTTCCGCGTAGGTCAGGGTCACGGGCTCCTCGGCCAGCGCCGCGGCACAGCTCAGCAGCATGACCAGAACGATTGCGATGCTAAACAGCTTCTTCATTGTGGGGTTCCTCCTCTTTGTATGTTCCAAGCGAAGGGAATTCGCTTCGGATTCCACAGCGGCGGGCACAAACGCCCCTTACTATCATTCAACCACATTTTGTCCGAAAAGTACATGGTTTTAACATGTAATAACATTGCAAAAAACATCAAAAAACGATATAATGTAACGCAGATCACAGCATTGGGGCAAAGGAGGTGAACCCATGGCGCAAATCCTGCTGAATCCCTTCGACCACAGGCAGTACATGCGGCGGGAGAACTTTGAGATCTTCCACTACAACAATCCCGGCTCCTGCTCCTGCGCGCCGCACCGGCACGACTTTTTCGAGCTGTACTACCTGCTGGGCGACGAGATGGACTACATCGTGGACGGCCTGCGCTATCCGCTGCGGGAAGGCTGCGTCATGCTGATGGCGCCGGGACAGATCCACCGCCCGGACGTGCACGGCCCGGTCCGAAACCTCGATCGCTTTGTGCTCTGGCTCTCCGCGGACTACGTCAGGGCCATCACCGGCACCCTGCCCCACTTCCGCTACGCGCTGCTGGGAGACATGACCGGCCGCAACCTGCTGCAGCCCGATGCGGAGACCAGCGCCATGATGCGCGCGCTGCTGTTCGCCCTTCAGCGGGACAGCGCAGGCAGCGACCCGGACAGCGCCGTGCTGTGCCGCAGCATCGTCACCCAGCTGCTCATCTACTGCGTGCGCAGCATCTCCCGCGCGCCGGAGGCACCGCCCCACCGGGCGGAGCACCGCTACCACGAGATCATACGCATCTACGAGTACATCGGCGCCCACCTGGGCGAGCCGCTGAGCGTCGCCGGGCTGGCGGAGCAGTTCTTCATGGACAAAAACACGCTGACCCGCCAGTTCAAGCGGCAGGTGGGCATGACTCCGGGCGACTACATCCGCCGGCGCAGGCTGGAGACGGCCCGGGCCCTGATCCACGACGGAACGAGCATGCAGGAGGCCTGCGCCGACTGCGGCTTTTCCGATTACAGCGCCTTCTACCGCGCCTTCCGGCAGGCCTTCGGCATGGGACCCAGCGACTACGCCGCCCAGTGCCGCGGCGCCGCGGCGCCCGCGGACGTCGGAAAGGAGTGAGCCATGGGCAACGGGGATATCGTCGTTCGGGTCCGCATGGACGCCCGAACCTTCAAGCGCTTCAGCCGGTTTGACACCTTCCGGCTGCGTCGGCGCTGGGTGCGCCCTGCGGGCTTCGCGCTGATCCTGTGCGCCTTCGCCGCCGTCGCGCTGCTGAGCCGGCGGCCCCAGGCGGGCGTCATCGCGGCGGTGCTGCTGGCGGTGGGCCTCGGCCTGCCGCTGGTCTACGTCGGGTCGTACCTCTCCCAGCTGAACGCGCAGGCGCAGCGCCTCGGGCTGGACCTGCCGCGCCACGTCTACACCGTCACCCTGGACTTCGACGGCATCCGGGTGGAGGGCGCTCCGGGAAGGCAGGAGACCCTCTCGGTGCGATGGCAGGACGCCCCGGCCGCCTTCCGGGCGAAGGGCTGCGTCTATCTGTACGTCAGCCCCGCGCGGGCCTTCCTGCTGCCCGACGGCCAGGCCAGCGTCGACGACGACGCGCTGTGGGCCTGCCTGGTCGGGCACATGGGCGACCGGTGCAGGGACCGCCGCTGATTCCCTTTGTTTCCCGGCGGACCGGGCGGCGCGCATTGCCCGCCCGGGAATCGCGCACAAACACCGACAGGCGCCGCGGCGCTTTCCGCGGACCGGAAGGAGAAAAGCCATGAAAGCCAACGTCGTATTCCACGCAGACGCCCCGCTTCAGGACCTGGGCGGCGGGGTCTCCCGCCGGGTACTGGCCTACACCGAATCGCTGATGATCGTCGAGGTGCACTTCGCGGCGGGCGGCGTGGGCAGCGTCCACACCCATCCCCACTGCCAGAACACCTATGTGCAGTCCGGCCGCTTCCGCTTCACCGTCGACGGCGAGGCCGTGGAGGTCGGACCGGGCGACACCCTCGCCTTCCCCTCCGGCATCCCCCACGGCACGCTTTGCCTGGAGGCCGGGACCCTGCTGGACATCTTCACCCCGATGCGGGAGGACTTCGTGCGCTGAGGCCATCCCAGGACGGGAATCGGGCCGGAAACGCCCTGCGGCCGCCGCGGAGACTCCGGACTCCGCTGCGCGGCCGCCCCTCCCCCGCGTTCTCCAATTATGTCATGAAACTGTCACATATTCCGCGTAATTTGCCGGAAATATGATGCTATACTATATAAGGATAACCATAGGGGCGAAGTATGCCCTTTTTGCCTGAAAACCGCGAGGATTCGGCAGGCCGCGCCTGCCCGACACTTCTTGTACTCCGGAGGTGCCTATGAAATTTCTGCAATATCTCCAGTCGATGTTCTCCGGCTCGCTCAGCGGCATATCGAATCTGGTGGTCTACGTCGCCATCGTCGTGCTCTTCGTGATGGGCCTGGTGCGCTGCGTATTCCCGGTCACCCACACCCGCGGCGTGCTGAAGCGCGCCATCCGCTCCATCCGCGCCGGCGGCGAAAAAAAATACGCCTGGCAGGAGGACGGCTTTCTCGGGAAGGGCGCGCTGTACGCCCACTGGAGCGAGTACCTGAACAACCTGTTCTTTGCCGACGGCCGCTATCATAACGCCAGCAACGTGGAGGATTACATCAACGAAGAGACCGTGATCTACGGCCCTGGGCGCGTGTCCTTCGCGGACGCGCTGCCGGGGCTTTTGACCTCGCTGGGCTTCCTGGGCACGCTGATCGGCCTAGCCCAGGGCCTGTCCGGCTTTAAAATGACCGACTCCGCCGCGGTGCAGGAATCCATCGTCACGCTGATCCCCGGCATGCGCTACGCCTTCATGACCTCGATCTTCGGCGTCATCGGCTCCGTGCTGTTCACGCTGATCATCCGCGCGGTCTACGGCGCCACCGAGCACACCCTGACGCAGTTCTACAGCGCCATGAGCCGCCACGCCGGCGTGCTGAGCGTGGACCCCATGACCCAAATCGCCATCTACCAGCAGGAGCAGACCGCGCTGATCAAGACGATGTCCAAGGACCTGAACGGCAAGTTCACCGAGGCCGTCTCCGAGGCCATCACCCAGGCCGTGAAGCCGCTGAACGAAACCATGGGCGGCTTTGTCAACGGCATCTCCAAGGAGCAGGCCCGTCTGATTGACGCCGTGCTGGAGCACTTCATCGACCGGCTGGACGGCGTGCTGAACGGCGAGCTCAAGCGACTCAGCCGCGTGCTTGACGAGACGTCCCAGCTCCAGCAGGAGAACTGCGACGCCATTCGCGCCAGCATGTCCGGCGCCGCCGACACCTTCAACGACCTGCGGGATATGCAGGGCCTGATTCAGGACATGCTCGAGGGCATGTCCGGATACGTGCAGCAGCTCAACCGGTCCCGGGCCGAGGTCGACGAGGCCCTGCTGCGCATCCAGTCCGCCGTGGAGAAGATGGAGCTGGTATCCCGCCAGGAGACCGGCTACCTGAAGACCGTGAGCGCCGTGCAGGCGGACATCACCCGCTCCGCCGAGAACATGGCCGCGTCGCTGAATCGCATCGCCGGGCGCTTCGCCGAGGAAAGCAGCGGTGCCTCCGCCTCGATGCAGACCGCCGCGGGCGAGCTGCGGGCCGCCGCCGAAAAGCTGGCGGAGACCCACCAGCAGGCCACGAAGTCCATCATCGACGAGCTCAACGCCACGCTGGACGCCTATCGGGATTACGTCAACCAGTTCACACAGCGCGTGGACTACCTGGCCTCCAACATCTCCGGCGCCCTGGAGCAGATGCCCGAGGCCGTTTCCGAAACCAACAACCGCTTCCTGGACCAGATGGACGCCCTCACCGACGCCCTGGAGCAGGCCCAGGGCGGCCTGAACAGCGCCGTCGACAGGCTGTACGGCCGGCGCTGACGCGGGATTTGCCCGCCATGCCCTGTGCCTGAGAGGGGGGATTGCGATTGCGCATACGCACAAACCGAGCGCGCGTTCGGCAGCGCAGCCGGGCGGAGAGCGCCAACTGGCTGAGCTTTTCCGACCTGATGAGCGCGCTGGTGCTGATCTTCATATTGATCATGTTCTACATCATGTATCAGTATTTTGATATGTATGAGATCAACATGGCGGAGATCGCCCGCCAGCAATACGACCTCGACCAGGCCAATGCCGACCTGGACGAGAAGACCGCCAAGCTCACCGAAGCGGAGCAGAAGATGATCGCCCAGCAGATCAGGCTGGACGCCGCCCAGAAGGACCTGGACGACGCCGAGAGCGTGCTGGCCGCACAGCAGGCCGAGCTGGCCTCGGCGCAGTCGCTGCTGGGGGAAAAGGAAACCGAGATCGCCAACCAAAAGGCGGCGCTGGACGCCCTGGGGCTCCAGCTGAACGCCCAGCAGGAGCAGATCACGCAGCAGCGGCAGACGCTGGACACCCAGCGGCAGACGCTGAACGCCCAGCAGCAGACCATGAACGAACAGCAGACCAGGCTGGACGAGCAGCAGATCAAGCTGGACGAGCAGCAGCAGACCGTGGATGCCCAGCAGGCCATGCTGGACGCCCAGCAGCTGACCATGAACGCCCAGCAGGTCAAGCTGGACGAGCAGCAGCAGACCCTGCAGGACCAGCAGCAGCAGATTGAGCAGCTGGTGGGCCTGAAGACCCGCATCATCACCTCCCTGAGCTCGGCGCTGCGCGCGGCCAACATCTCCGCGCAGGTGGACCCGACCAACGGCGCCATCGCCCTCGAGTCGGACGTGCTGTTCGCCTACAACAAGTACGAGCTCACGGAGAGCGGCAAGCAGTTCATCGACCGCTTCCTGCCCGTCTACCTGAACGTGCTGTTCTCCGCGGACTACCGCCCCTATGTGGCGGAGATCCTCGTCGAGGGCCACACGGACACCACCGGCGATTACATCACCAACCTGCGCCTGTCCCAGCAGCGCGCGCTCGCGGTGGCCTCCTACGTGCTGGCGGACGACTACGCCGGCATCACCGCCGACCAAAAGCGCCTGCTGCGCGAGCTGGTCACCGCCAACGGCCGCTCCTTCAGCGACCCGGTGCGGGACGCCAACGGCAACGTGGACATGGACGCCTCCCGCCGCGTGGTCTTCAAGTTCCGCATGACCGACGAGCAGATGATCCAGCAGCTCAAGGCCATTCTGGAGGAGAGCGGCGGCGAGTAATGCCGTTTTGTCAACAGTAAGAGATTTGGGAGATCGTCAACCGTGCTGTATTTTCGCAGATTCGTATGGTTCATCGCCAAAAAGCTGATCATCCTCTGCGTGCTCCTGGGCATGCTGGTGTGCGGCTTTTACATGGCCATGAACATTTCCAACATCTATGTGGTGCTTTCCGACGGCCTCGAAAAGCGCGTGGACGTCATACTCACCCGCCAGCAGGCGGAGGAGCTGAACAAGTATTTCCACGCGGATTTCCTGCTGGCCGACCCCGCGCTGGAGGGCGCGCTGGGCGGCACCAGCGCCTACGTGGACTACAACATCACCGGCTTTGAATACGACCTGAAGATCGAAAAGCTGTGGGCCTGGCCCTGGGACAACTACGCCAACTGCACCGTGGTGGAGCGCGTGCCCGTCATCAACGGCACCGTCATCGCCAGCCGCCGCAACGAGGTCTCCAGCCGCGTCCCCCGGTGGCAGGGCGGCCGCTACGACATCACGCTGGCCAAGGCCGGCGGGCAGTGGAAGATCGTCGGCATGCAGCAGACCACCGTGCTGGTGGAACCGGAAAAGGCCGAGGAGGAGCTGCCCTCCGAGCTGCTCGTGCCGTAAGAGCGGCAGGGCCGCTGAGATTTGCGACCGAGACCGCCGCGCCGCAGACGCGCGCGACGGACTCGGCCTTTCCTTTGCCGCCCCGCGATACGCCCGGGCGGCGAAGCCAGGGGGTTTCTATGTAGCCATCCGGGGAGCGCAATCCCCGGGAAGGAGGTTGCCATGCGCGTAGTGGTGGGCATGTCCGGCGGCGTGGACAGCTCGGTGGCAGCGCTGCTGATGAAGCGGGCCGGTCACGAGGTCATCGGCGTCTTTATGAAGAACTGGGAGGAAAAGGACGAGGCCGGCGTATGCACCTCGGAGCGCGACTGGTCCGATGTCCGCGCGGTCTGCGAGCACCTGGACATCCCCTACTACTCGGTGAATTTTGCCCGGCAGTACTGGGACCGCGTGTTCGAGCACTTCCTGGCGGAGTACCGCAAGGGCCGCACACCCAACCCGGACGTGCTGTGCAACCGGGAGATCAAGTTCAACGTGTTCCTGGACTTCGCTGAGCAGCTCGGCGCGGAGAAGCTGGTCACCGGCCACTTCGCGAACATCGACCGGGTCGGGGACGAATACCGCCTGCTGCGCGCCGCCGACGAGAACAAGGACCAGACCTACTTCCTGTACATGATCAACCAGCGCGCGCTGTCGAAGGCGCTGTTCCCGGTGGGCGGTCTCACCAAGGCCCAGGTGCGCGAGATCGCCCGGGACAACGGCATTCCCGTCAGCGAAAAGAAGGACTCCACCGGCGTGTGCTTCATCGGCGAGCGCAACTTCAAGCAGTTTCTGTCCACCTATCTGCCCGCCCAACCCGGCGACATGGTCACGACGGACGGCCGCGTCGTGGGCCGCCACGACGGGCTGATGTACTACACCCTGGGGCAGCGCCGGGGCCTGGGCATCGGCGGCGGGGGCAACGGGCGGCGGTGGTTCGTGGTGCGAAAGGACCTGGCGAACAACACCCTCGTGGTACAGCAGGGCGAGGACTCTCCCCTGCTCTACACCCGGCACGCCGTGGGATCGGAACTGACCTGGCTGGCGGAGCATCCGCCGGTGCCCGACGGGCAACCCTTCGAATGCCAGGTGCGCCTCCGGCACCGCCAGCCGCTGCAGGCCTGCCGGCTGACGCTGTCAAACGGCGCGGCGCACATGGAATTCGAACGTCCCCAGCGCGCGGTCACCCCGGGTCAGTCCGCCGTGTTCTACCGGGACCAGGTCTGCCTGGGCGGCGCCATCGTGGACGACGCCTCGGAGGAAGCTGCGCCGACGCCGTGATGGGCGCCCCAGATCGCGCGTTGAGACAAAAAAACTGGGTAAAAGTATTGCGCGGGTATGTTCTTTTTCGCGCAACCATGTTATAATACAGTATAGTAACAACCGCAAACTATCCTTAGGAGGCCTGACCATGGATCGCAAAAGCAAAATCTGGCAAATCGTGCTGTTGGTGCTGCTGATCGCCGCCATCATCGCCATCCTGCTGTTCAACAGCAAGCTGACCGCCAGCAAGAACACGCTCTCCACCACGCTGGAGCAGCTGAACGCGGAGCAGGAGAATTCCGCGTCCCTGCAGGCAGAGCTGGACGAGGCCAGGACGAGCTTCAACGATGTCAGCGCCAAGCTGGAGGCCGCCGAGGCCACCGCCGCGCGCGTGCCCGAGCTGGAGGAGACCGCCAAGACGGCCGCCGCCCGCATCGAGGAGCTGGAGACCGCCGCCACGGCGTCCGACACCCGCATCGCGGAGCTGGAGACCGCTGCCGCGGAATCCGAAACCCGCATCACGGAGATCACCACGACATCCAACGCGCGCATCGGAGAGCTGGAGACCGCGCTGAGCGAGGCGGAGGCCAACGTTGTGGCCGCCGCAGAGCAGGTCAAGGCGCTGGAGAGCACCATCGCGACCCATGAGGAGACCATCAAAGGCCTGAACGCCACCCTCGCGGGACAGGGCGACGGCACTTCCGATGACGGCGCTTCCGACGCGAACGCGCAGGCCGTGGACGATGGCGCTTCCGACACAAACGCACAGGTCGCGGACGATGGTACTTCCGATGCGAACGCGCAGGCCGCGGATGATGGCGCTTCCGACACAAACGCACAGGTCGCGGACGATGGCGCTTCTGACGAAAACGCGCAGACTGCAGACACCGGCGTCTCCGATGAAAATGCGCAGGCCGCTGATGGCACTTCCGATGAAAACGCGCAGACTGCAGACACCGGCGCCTCCGATGAAAATGCGCAGGCCGCCGATGGTGCCTCCGATGAAAATGCGCAGGCCGCGGACGACGGCGCTTCCGATACAAGCGCGCAGGCCGCGGATGCCGGTTTGCCCGACTTCAATGTGGACGCCGACATCCCCAGCCTGGGCGACCTCCGCACCCGGATCGACAACCTGCTGAACAACAGCGACAACCTCTCCGACGAGGAGCGCCTCACCGCGCTTTCCGCGCTGGAGACGGAGCTGAACGGCTACGCCGAACAGCTGCAGGGGGCTGCGGACCAGCTCACCGCCGCCGAAACCCAGCTGGAGGAGGCCGACGCCACCCTGGCGGAGATGCAGTCCAAGCTGGAAGCCGCCGAGGAAAGCTATAACCAGCTCTCCGCCGAGCTGGACGAAAAACTGGCTGCGATCGACGGCCTGAACGAGCAGATCGCGGCGCTGAACGCCCAGTCCGAGACCGACGCAGAGGCCCTCGCGGCGCTTCAGACCGAACTGGATGCGGCCACGGCGGACGCCGAGAGCCTGTCCGGACAGCTGGACGCCCAGCGCACCGAATATGAAAAGCAGCTGGCCGCCGTGGAGGCCTACAAGCTCTCCCGCGAGCTGACCGACGGCGACGCCCACACCGCTACCTCCGTGCGCAACGTCATCGACGTCGCCGCGGACGGCGTCACCGCCGCCTGGCACTATGACAACACCGCCATCAGCCGCAATCCCGTGGTCCTCTCCCTGCAGCTGGACGGCGAGACGATCTTCGCCTCCGAGGCCCTGAACCCCGGCGACAGCCTCGAGGAGATCACCCTCGACAAGCCGCTGGAGCCCGGTACCTACCAGGCTATCGCGGTCACCAGCATCTACGACGCCGACGGTGAGCTGCAGTTCGCCAACCGCGTGCCCGTGACGCTGAACGTCGCAGGCTGAGCCCCGGAAACCATGAATTCCCCCGCGCTCCATCGAACGCGGGGGAATTTGTATGCATTGGTCAAACCGTGGAAGGGGGCTCAGCGTCCGAACACCTCGACGGCCTTTTTCATGTCTTCCCGGATGGCCACGCCGAAGGGACAGCGCTTTTCGCAGGCGCCGCACTGCACGCACTCGCCCGCGTGGTGCTCCAGCGCCGCGTAGTGCTCCCGCACGGTCTCCGGCGCGCCGCCCTGGGCCAGCGCCAGGTTCAGAAATTTGGTGACGTCGGCGACATCGATGCGCTGGGGACAGGGCGCGCAGTGGCTGCAATACATGCAGTGGCCCTGCCAGCGAATGCGCGGAAAGGCGGCCAGCGCCGCGGCGTAGTCGCGCTCGGCGTCGGAGGCGTCCTCGTAGGCGGCGGACTGTTGCAGCTGCTCCACCGAGTGCGCCCCGGCCAGCACCACGGACACCGCCGGGCGGGTGAGCGCGTAGTGGATGCACTGCACAGGCGTCAGCGCCGCGCCTGCCGGGGAGAGCTCCGCGTCCAGCAGGTCGCCTCCGCCGAAGCACTTCATCACGGTGATGCCCACGCCCCGCCTCTGGCAGGTCTCATACAGCGCCTGGCGATCGGGATCCATGTTGATCAACTGGCGGTCGTAGGCCGATTCCGCCCAGAGCTGCTCCACGTCCTCGCCGGCGGGCTGGAGATCGTAGCAGGGGTTCACGGAGAACATCAGCACTTCGATCTCCCCCGTCTCCACCGCCTTCAGCGCCACCTGGGGGTTGTGGCTGGAGAGCCCGATGTGCCGGATGCGGCCCTGCCGCTTCAGCGCCACGGCGTAATCCAGAATGCCGTTCTGCACGATGGCTTCCCAGTCCTTCAGGGCGTCGCAGTAGTGGATCATGCCCACGTCGAGCCAGTCGGTCTTCAGAAGGCCCATCATCTCCTCGAAGCCCGCCTTCACCTCGTCCAGCCTGCGGGTGCGCAGGTACTGGCCGTCCCTCCAAACGGAGCAGATGTGGCTCTGGATCAGGAACTTCTCCCGGCGGCCCGCCAGCGCGTCCCCCACCGCCGAGCGCACCCGCGGGTCGGAGGCGTACAGGTCGAAGTAGTTGATGCCCAGCTGCTCCGCCTCGTCGAACAGGCGGCCGCACATCCGATAATCGTCCTCGGCAAAGCCCTCGCAGCCCATGCCGATCTCGCTGGCCATCAGGCCGGTATTGCCCAGCGCGCGGTATTGCATGATCCTTCCTCCTCCTTGAGAAATGCGCTGCCCGCATCCTGTGGCGGACAGCGCAAATGTCTGTCTTTTTCGGTTACAGCTTCCGGTAGCGGGACTCGATCCACAGGTTCGAAGCGCCGTTGTAGATGATGACCACGCCGATGGCCATCACCAGCATCTCCATGGTGGAGAAAGGATTCAGGATCACCAGCAGGCCCAGGATGATGGTCAGCACCGCCAGCGCCAGCGAGAGCGTCCAGCGGGAATAGCCCTCCCGACGCTGGTCCAGCGCCTGCGCCAAGTTGACGACGCCGTTGATGAGCACCACGATGCCCACGGCCACCGGCACGATGGAGATCAAAAACTTCGGCGCGGACAGCACCACGATGCCGGCGACAGCCATCAGCAGGCCCTCAGCCAGCGTCAGAAAGCCCGCGTCATGCCCGCGCCCCCGGTACCAGGAGACGATGGAAATGGCACCGCCGACCAGCAGCGCGACGCCCAGTATGGCCAGCGCGGTGGTCATCACGTGGCCCGGCCAGATCACCAGGATCAGTCCGATGACGATCATCAGTATGGACAGCAGCAGCCCGCGCCTGTCCTCGGGATTCAAATAACGATTCATGATCAAGCCCTCCTGTTTGGTATCCCCATTATACCGTCTTGCGGGCAATGTGTCAACGCGGCGCGACGCTCTTTCGCAGCCCCTTGGGCAGGTGGTTCTTCAGCACGCCGTCCGCGCACTTGCCCCAGCCCAGCGGCATGCCCCGCCAGGTGACCAGCGTCCAGCCCCGCTCGCCGGAGCCTTCGGCGGCCTCGCCTGCCAGGTACGCGGCGGCCCGGGCGCTGTCCAGGTCTGCGACGCGCAGGGCGCACGCCGGCGGCAGCGCCATGGCGAGGGCGTGCTCCGGCTCCACGTGACTCCGGCCCGCCCGCAGCAGCGCC